>JAFXLR010000021.1 GCA_017531065.1 Bacilli bacterium | reverse complement strand
GGATAGGCGGCTTGGGCATCGTGTTCTTCACCGTGGCGCTGTTGCCTTCGCTGGTTGGTGGAAGCGTGAAAGTGTTTGCCGCCGAGGCCACCGGCCCACTGATCGTGCAGCCTTCGAAGCCACCGCGATTGCCAAAGGAATTGACCTCTAAGCTTTCAGCGAATGTATCGACATCAAAGGTTGGGTCTTTTTGGGTATAGTTAAGGACTTTCGCAAGTTCATTGATGCGCCTGAAGCAATCCTCGTAGATGGCTTTGTCCTCGCCATCCATGAAAGCCTCTCCCTGGATGTAGAAGGCATTGTCGGCCATGAGGAAGAAACGCATCGCGTTGAAGTTCGATTGCTGAACGCCTAAGCCCATTTGGTGCATGACGCCCATGCGGTAGCAAAGCCCAGCGAAGACAAGAGGGTCTTTGCCGGTTGAGGCCACGTAACGGGAATAGCAATCTGGATAGAAATTAGAAACGATTTGGTAGGCAAGATTTGGATTTTTCTCGACAAAAACGCCCTTAAGATAGCAATCGGCGAAATGGAGAAGGCCATTTGCGGAGCCAAACGCCATAGCTTTGGAATAGCATTCGAAAGCACCCCTATTGTCAGCGGTGCCAAGGACGCCGGACTCACAAAGGACACCCAT
Organism: Bacilli bacterium; assembly: GCA_017531065.1. GTDB lineage: Bacteria > Bacillota_I > Bacilli_A > RFN20 > CAG-826 > UBA4951. Next base: position 4,804 of record JAFXLR010000021.1, on the reverse strand, counting down.
TCTTGTAAGGGCTTGTCCATCGCCTTCAAGGCAGGCGGACATGTAATAAGAGAATGCGGTCTTTGGATCAGGCTGAGTGAACTCAGAACCGAATTCCAAGAGAGTCGCTAAATCAAATGTGGCGTATGGGTCATTAAGACGGCTAAGGAGAGCGAGGTATTGGATATAAAGGGCCTCATTGGCTTTCTTACGGGAAATCTTGCCATCCCTATATCTTTCGCAATATGTCCTTGCGGCTTCTGGGTGGCGTTCCATGTAATCCTCACCGAAGAAAGCGAGGTTAAGCTCTTTAAGCTTTTCGTGATCGAAAGTATAGCCGGAAGCATCACCAACAAGAGCATCCATTCCGCACTCAGGGCAGATGGCGGTTACGCCCCTATCATCATTGATCCAGTCTTGGACGTCTCTGGCGTTCATCGTGTGGCGGCAGAAAAGACAGCTGCAGTGCTCACTATGAAGAATCTCTAGATCATTTGCTGAGGTATGGGTGAATATCTCATCGAATTCCGGTTTTTTGTTCATGTTCAAAGTATAACACGAATTGAGCGAATTGCTTCTTAGAAGCAGACCTTTGCCATAAAAACAAAGCCATATGTTCATTTAAACCGCCAAATCGCTATAATAGGGGGAGTCATGAATAAAGAAGTTAATAAAATTAAGAATTTCTGGTGGATACCTCTCGGAGGCATTCTCATCGTCGGAATCATCCTCGGATTCTTTTTTGACCTCAGCACTGCGATTCAGATGTATACCCCAAACAATCTTTTTGGGACTGCTATCGAATACATCGGTTCCGTTCCTGGCTATACCCTTGTTGGATTTGCTGGCCCGCTTCTCTATCTTGCTTTCCGCTATTCCGAGAAGAAATGGGTAAAATACCTTGGATTTGCAGCGTTTTTTGCAATTCCTTTAGCTAGTGGCCTAGTCCTTGGCTATGACGTTTTCTATGACAAACTCAAGTATCTCGGCCTTCTTGGAGGAGCCGTAGTTGTCCTTGGTTTAGACGCCCTTATGTTCACTCTCTTTAGACACGCCAAACCAAAAGAAGCCCTTAAGGATGCCTTCATCTTGGCCATCTCCTTTGCCGTCACCTTCATCCTCGTGTTTGCTTTGAAACACATCATCGAAAGGCCAAGGTACATCTACGTCATCGATCATCCTGATGCTTTTAGGCCTCTCTTTGATCTCTCATCAAACATTAAGGACGCTGATAAAGACCTCCTCAATTCCTTCCCAAGCGGACACTGCGCTTTCGCTGGAACCTTCATCCTTTTCCCAATCCTTTGCAAGCATAGCCGCAGGTTGAAGTACCACGAGGGTGGCGTCTTCATCATGGCTTGCCTTTGGATCGCCATCGTCATGCTTGGCAGAATGATCAGCGGTTACCACTACCTTAGCGATACCAGCTTCGGCGCTTTGATTGGCGTTGCCGTTTCCTTCCTCACCAATTTCCTTTCCCAGTTCATCAAGCCTACGAAAAAGGAAGAGACCACGAATGGATAAGGTGTTGGCCCCTGCTAGAGCCTTCTCTCACCCAAGAGAAAAAAGCAGAAGGATCTTTGAGATCGATTTCCTTCGTGGCATCGCCATCCTTTTAATGGTCCTTCTCCATTTCTGCTACACCCTCGGATATGGGCCTAAGGATTTCTATGGAATCAGACTTGGCCAAGAACCTGAATGGTATATCTCCATTGCGAGACTCTTCCGTTTCGTTTTCTGTTCGATTACCCAGCCACAGGGCTCAGCCGTCCTTGATTATTCCGACAGGATGCTCACGAACCCTTACACGAACCTTCACTGCCTTGAGGTCTTCTGGGCAGGTATGTTCATGTTCTTAGCAGGCCTTTCTTGCACCTTATCGAAGAACAACATCAAAAGAGGCGTTCAGATCTTCCTCGTCGCCAATTTGCTTAGCTTGGTCTTAGAGCTCATGACCGACATCCTCACTCCGACTTTCGATATGCATATTTGGTGCGGCATCCTCCACGCCTTAGGCATCGGCATCATCCTCTATTCGCTCTTCGATCACTTCTTGCCGAAATGGTGGCAGACCTTCATCGCCTTCATGGTCTTGGCCGCTTTAAGCGGAATCGCCATCCACTTCACCTATGTTGATGGCCATGGCCTCACAGGCATCAACCCTCCGTTTAAGACCGCTTCAGAATTCTTTGGTGAGATGGGCAAACTCCTTATCGGCATGAAGAGATTCGGCGATGACTATTTCTCACCGCTTCTTGTTACCACTGCCGTATTCGGTGGCGCCGCGGTTGGCAAAACCGTCTACAAAAAGAAAAAGAGCCTTCTCCCATCCTGGTTCAAAGGAACTTGGGGAAAGCCGATCTGCTTCCTTGGAAGACATACACTTATCATCTATGTCGTCCATCAGGTTGTCGCCGCGCTCGTCCTCATCATCATCATGAGTGCCGCGGGCGTCCCATTACCGTTTTATGCCCTTCTTACTGATTTCTAGGACCTTATCGAAATCAAGTGAGAGGGCTTTTCCTTTTAGGTCCTCTTCTTTCATCCAAAACACTTGTCCTTCTTTGGAAGGATGAATCTCTCCAGAGAAGTCTTTGCTTCTAAAGAGGATGGCAAGATGCCTTACCTCTTCTTTTGGGACATTCCATTCGAAGTAGCCGCATTCCTCGACTGAATGAAGGTCATATCCGGTCTCTTCTTTCATCTCGCGGATAACGCTTTCGGGGATGGATTCCTCATCCTCGACATGGCCTCCAGGGAAATTGATGCCTGGCCAATCCTGTTTCTTCCTATCGATGACCAAAAAGCTCCCATCTTCTTTGTAGAGCATGCACATGTTGGTAAGGATGACTTTGGACTTTCTCATCAACGCAATTCTAGGCTTTATGGAAGAGGAAAGAAATCATAAAATCTTCGTATGAAGATCGCTTTCAAAGAAAAAGACCTCAAAGAGTTCAAGAAGCTCGTCTCGACCATGGATGACAATGAAGCCGCTGCGCTTTTTTATAACATCCTCATCAAAGGCGAAGAGAAAGTGGACGAATCCCTCCTCCCCTACCCGATAAAGAAACTCGACCCAAAAGAATACAAAGAGAATCCTTATTTCATCAATGTGAGACCTCTTGCAAAGAAAGACGGTTCATTCAAGCTCAGTTACCTCAAAAAACCTTCTCATGTCGGTTTCGTCTATGACGAGATGCTCGTCAAAGGAAGATACTACGAAGAGACAACCCCGTTTGGCTATTTCGAGAAGCCTTTTGAGTTCCTCGCTCTCCTTGAGAAGGAACGCATCTGGATGAGCGTCACCCCTCATGAGATAAACACCATGAAGGAACCGATTAGTAGAGCCAAAGGAAGAGTCATCACCCTTGGCCTTGGCTTAGGTTATTTCGCCTATATGGTTCACCTTAAAGACGAAGTGAGCCACGTGACCATCATCGAAAAGGACCCTCGCGTTATTAAGCTCTTCAAAGCGAACATCCTTCCGTTCTTCCCTCACAAAGAGAAGATCGAAATCAATGAAGGCGATGCGATTGAGTATATGAATGACGCCGTCCCATTTGATTACCTCTTCGCCGACTTATGGCACTTCGCGATCGATGGTTTGCCTTTATATCTCAAGCTAAACAAATTCGAAGAGAAATATCCTTCCTCAGTGTTCGATTATTGGATTGAGCCATCGATGCTGATCCTTATCAGAAAAGCCCTCATCATCCTTGCTGAGGAAGAGCTTCACCACACGAGCGATGATGACTATAAAGACGCGATGACCGTAAGCGATGAGCTTGTTAACGCTCTCCACTTCCTCTTAAAGGAAAAGGAAATGAGTTCCATCGATGATTTGCTAGAGATAATGAAGGAAGAAAACCTAAAATCCCTGGCAAAAACCATCTATCTTTAATAAAAAGCCCTCTAGATTCGCCTAGAGGGTTTCTTTGTGTTCGGGTTCTTTTTTCCGTGTCTTTAGGACGTAGATGATTGAGAGGATTACCCCTGCTGACATGGCCACGATAGCCATGATGAGGAAGAAGACAGCCCAACGGACATCGACGCTGTTCTCAGGCTCAACCCTAGCGATCTCATAGACGCCTTTGATGGCCTGATAGACGATGAGGGTTCCAACTCCGGCATTGAGCCCTAGCCTTCCCCAATCGCCGAAATCGATTTGGAAGAGAAGCGCTAAAACGAGATAAACCACTAAAAGGATAAGCGGAGCTATCCAAATGAAACGGATGTAGTCGCTATAGACTCCGTGTGAGTTAAAGAAATAAATCTCTTTGAACGCAATCGAAAGGATGAGGACACCAACCCAGATGATCGATTGCCTAAGGCCAATCTTTCTTTTAGGCGTCAACCACATAAATCATGTCTCCTATCCTACGAGGGCTGGTTTTGCTTGGGAACTTCTTCGTGGAATTATCCCAGATGGCGTATAAAGTGCTCGAATCTCCGCCATCGAGGTTATAGGCAAGCGTGCAACCTCTTGCTAAGAGCTTTGTCGCGACTTCCTGAAGGGAGAATCCGTCTGTTTTGTCAGGCCTACTTCTTCCCTGGCTAACAAAGAAGATGTAATGGTATGGGCCGACGTAGCCAATCGCGGTACGTTGGTTGCCGCTTTGATGCGGGCTAGCAACGTCTTCATCATCGTTTACGACGATGGCGCCGTTATCGATGAGGGTTGGTCCAAAAGTCCACACTTGCCACGCTTTGTTGCGGGTCAGATAATCCGTCGAATAAGTCGGAATGGATGAATTCCTAAGCGTTCCGGTGAATCCAGGTTCAGTGTAAACGGACATCGTTCCGTCATTCCAAAGAACGAGATCCT
>JAFXLR010000004.1 GCA_017531065.1 Bacilli bacterium | reverse complement strand
TACTTCCGTTACATGAACGACCATAACCTCCTCTTTCTCGATGCCAAACCTGGCAAACAAAGCGGTGGTTATATGACCTACTTCCCAGTTCAGAGAACCCCAATCATCTTCTCGAACTTCAACGGCACCTCTGGTGACGTCGATGTCCTTACCCATGAGTTCGGACATTCCTTCCAGGCTTTCGAGTCTGCCGACATCAAGGTTCCAGCGTATCGTTCTCCAACTGCTGAGAGCTGCGAAATCCACTCCATGTCGATGGAATTCTTCGCTGAGCCATACATGGATCTCTTCTTTGATGAACCTGACAAATACCGTTACGTTCATCTTGCCGATTCGATTTGCTTCCTCCCATATGGCGTCTCCGTCGATGAGTTCCAGCATTGGGTCTACGCTCACCCAGAGGCCACACCAGCGGAAAGAGATGAGCAGTGGCACAAGATCGAAGAGAAATACACCCCATGGAAGGTTGAGGCGGAAAGAAACTGCGAGTACCTTTACACCGGTCACCGTTGGCTCACCCAGCTCCACATTTTCGAGTTGCCGTTCTATTACATCGATTACACTCTCGCACAGGTATGCGCGTTCATGTTCTTCAATAAGGACAGACGTTCACACGAAAACGCGTGGAAGAAGTACATCAAACTCTGCAAGCTCGGTGGCAAATACACCTTCTGTGAGCTTGTGAAGAAAGTTGGTCTTGAGGTTCCATTCGATGAAGGCGTCCTCGCCAAAACGATCAAGCCTTTAGAGAAAGTCCTCCGCGATTATCACCCAGAAAACTTCTAAGGAAACGCCCCTGAAAAAGGGGCTTTTTTCTTACTAAAATTCGTTAAAAATCGGCTGTTTATGAAAGTGATTTTCAGTTTTTCAAAAATATATCAGTATTTCATTAGCGACATTCAATTTTCAGAGGCATTTTCGATGAAACAAATACAAAGTATTTATAACTCCATTTTTTGCCCCATTCTGCACTGAGAAGATTTCTTTACGAAAATATCTCGAATTTTTGGAAATGTAACCGTTTTCATGAAAATAAATGATATGATTCTGTAGTTTTTTCATTTAGGGTGGTTTATATTCAATGTGTCGAATCGCTAAATCGACATTTCGTATAATTGCCCTAATCGGTGGGAAGTCTCTACGTTGGACCTTAATCCAACACTACGAAATCACAAGATCGTAAAGATTTGTGCTTTGATGTTTAGACTTGTTTCTCCTGTTTGAGCAATTATCGAATCCATTTAGGAGAAAAAAGAAACATGAAAAAACAAATCTTAGCACTCACCGCCATGCTTGCCATCGCTGGTCTTTCCAGCTGTGGTGGCAACAGCACCACCGAAAAGATGAAGGTCGGTCTTTTAACCCTTCACGGTGAAGATTCCACCTACGATAAGAACTTCATCGATGCTTTCAACGCCGCTTGCGAAGCCAAAGGCGTTGAGCCACTCCTCCAGTCTGGCGTTGGCGAGGATGCCACTTGCACCGCTGCCGCCGACAAGATGGTTCAGGAAGGCGCTAAGTTAATCTTTGCTGATTCCTTCGGTCACGAAACCCACCTCTACGAATCTGCCAAAAACGCTAAAGATGTTCAGTTCTGCCACGCCACTGGCGTTCACGCTGCTGAATATGCTGCTGCTGGCAACACCAACTTCCACAATGCCTTCGCTTCCATCTATGAGGGCCGTTACCTTGCCGGTGTCGCTGCTGGCTTAAAGCTCCAGTCCATGCTTGCTGCCAACCCAGAAACTTCCAAGAAGATCGGTTATGTTGGTGCTTTCACCTACGCCGAAGTCATCTCTGGTCTTACCTCCTACTACCTCGGTGTCAAATCCATCGTCTCCGATGTCACCATGGACGTCAGATTCACCGGTGAGTGGTATCACGTCGACAAAGAGAGAGATTCCGCTACCGCCCTTATCGAAGGTGGCTGCTCCATCATCTCTCAACACGCCGACTCCATGGGTGCTCCAAATGCTTGCGAAGCCAAAGGCGTTCCAAACATCACCTACAACGGCCCAACCGCCAAAGAGACCTACGTCATCTCCAGCAGAATCAACTGGCAGCCATACTTCGAGCATTGCATTGAAGCCGTCAAAAAAGGCAAAGCCATCGAGACCAACTACACTGGTTCCCTCAAAGATGGTTCCGTCGAATTAGGCAAGATCGGCCCAGCCGCTGCCGAAGGCACCGAGGCCAAGATCAACGAAGTCAAAGCCGCTCTTGAAGCTGGCACCACTCACGTTTTCGACACCTCCACCTTTACCCTCAACACCGCCAATGCCGCCCTTGCCGAAGACAAGAAACTTGACCTCGACGCCGATGGCCATATCAAGAGCTACAGCGTTAATGGCACCAACGTCATCAAAACCAAAGATGGCAAGTCCTATTTCTCTGAGAGCGAAATCCAGTCCGCTCCTTACTTCGATCTCACCATCGACGGCATCACCTTCCTCAACACCGCTTTCTAATTAGCCCTATCGCTATTTAGTCAAAAAACCGTTGAAGGTTAATCTTTCCCAAGGGCCATAAAGCCCTTGGGAATTTCTCGTTTTTGAGGCATAATACTCCTATGGAAAACACTGTTCAGCAAGACATAAGCATAAGATTCGAAAACATCACCAAAACATTCGGCTCAGTTGTAGCGAATGAAAAGATTACTTTTGATGTTTACAAAGGCGAAATCCTTTCCCTCTTAGGAGAGAACGGCAGTGGTAAGACCACTCTCATGAACATGCTTTCCGGCATCTATTTCCCTGACGAAGGACAAATCTATGTCAATGGGGAAAAAGTGACGATCGCTTCGCCGATGGATGCTTTCCGGCTTAAGATCGGCATGGTCCATCAACACTTCAAGCTTATTGATGTCTTCACTTGTCTAGAGAACATCATTCTTGGAATTACCAACAAAGAAAAAGCAAACAAGAGCAACGCCAGAAAAGCTGTCATGAACCTTTGTGACCGTTATGGTTTTGAAATCAACCTTGATAAAAAAGTTTACGACCTTTCCGTTTCAGAAAAACAAACACTCGAAATCCTGAAGACTCTCTACCGCGAGGCGGAAATACTTATCCTTGATGAACCGACTGCAGTTTTGACCCCAATTGAAATCAAAAAGCTTTTCTCCGTTCTCACAAACATGAGAAAAGACGGCAAGACAATCATAATCATCACCCATAAGCTTAATGAGGTTATGGAGATTTCAGACAGGGTTGCCGTCCTCCGTAAAGGGCAGTACATCGATACGGTCAAAACAAGTGAGACCAACGAAGCCCAACTCACGGAAATGATGGTTGGCAAAAAGATTGTTCTCAATATCAAACGTACCGAACCAAAAGACATGGAAGACCGTCTCTTTGTCGAGCACCTTTCATTAACAAATAAAGACGGCACGAAAGTGCTTGATGATATAAATTTCATTGCTCGTTCTGGAGAGATCCTTGGAATCGCAGGTATCGCTGGAAGCGGTCAGCGTGAGTTGCTTGAAGCCATCGCTGGCGTCAAGCCAGGCTATAAAGGCGACGTCATCTTCAATCGCCCAAAAAAGAATCTTCCCGTCTCTTTCTTCCATAAGACCTACCGTGAAGTCGTGAATATGGCCAAAAACGGCGCTTTCCATTATGAAGATGGAACACCTGTTGATTTCACTGGCATGAGCAGTAAGAAAATCAAAGAACTCGTCAACAAAGAGAAAGTTATCTTTAATGAGAACGAAATCTATAACCTCCGCAACCTCAACCCAAGAACCATTCGTGAACTTGGAGTCCGCCTTTCTTTCGTCCCGGAAGATCGTTTGGGCATGGGGCTTGTCGGAAACATGGATTTAATCGATAACATGATGCTTCGTAGCTACCGTAAGGGCAAAGGTATCGCGGTTAACAGGAAGAAGCCTGAGGCTCTTGCTGAAGAAATCGTTCACGAGCTTGATGTTGTGACGCCAAACCTCCATACCCCAGTCCGAAAACTCTCGGGCGGCAACGTTCAAAAGGTTCTTGTCGGAAGAGAAATCGCCTCTTCTCCAAAAGTCCTTATGGCCGCTTATCCGGTCCGTGGGCTTGATATCAATTCCTCATACCTTATCTATAATTTGCTCGACAAAGAGAAGCAGGAGGGCAGCGCAGTTATCTTCGTTGGCGAAGACCTTGATGTTCTTCTTGCCCTTTGCGACCGCATTCTAGTCATGTGCGAAGGAAGGGTTTCTGGCATTGTCGATGCTAGAAGCGCGACGAAAGAGGAAGTTGGTCTGCTCATGACCAAGAAAAAAGAAGAGGAAGAAGAAACAAATGGAGGCGAAAACAATGCTTAATAAAAACAATTCGGTTAAAACGCTTCCTTCCGAGAAAAGTACAAAAGAAAAGAAAAAACTCTTCCATGTTGAGAAGCGTTTCAACATGGCTACTTGGCAATCGATCCTCATTCGTTTTGCCTTCATCCTCATTGCCATTTTCTTTGGCCTCCTTGTTTTGACAATGGCCTATGGAATCGATCCGTTTGCCTCATTCGGAAACTTATTCAAAGGCGCTTTTGGCAACTGGGACAAGTTCTGGGAATTCTTTAGAGATAGCGCACTCCTCCTTGGTGTGGGTCTAGCTCTCATTCCGGCCTTTAAAATGAAATTCTGGAACCTTGGAGGCAACGGTCAAATCGCTATTGGCGCGCTTGCCTGCATCATGCTTATGGTTGAGCTTGGCGGCAAGGTACCAGATATTGTTATTGTGCTTGTTTCTGGCGTAGTCGCTGTCATCATTGGCGCTATTTGGGCAGCGATACCAGCTATTTTCAAGGCTTTATTTAACACTAATGAGTCACTTTTCACTCTTATGATGAACTATATTGCGACTGGTTTAGTTGGTATCTACATCTATTGGAGATTCCCAGACGAATCAAATATCGTTCCGTCGCAGTCATATGGTAGACTTCCAGTCCTCTTTAACGGGAAGGTTTTGATTGTCATCCTCATTGCTGCCCTTTTTGTTGGCCTATTCTTCTATCTGAAATACAGCAAGCACGGATATGAACTCAGTGTCGTTGGCGAGTCTATCAACACCGCTCGTTATGTCGGCATCAATAGTAAAAAAGTCATTATTCGTACGCTTATCCTTTCTGGTGCCCTTTGCGGTTTCGTGGGTTTTTTAATCGCTTCCGGCGTTGATTTCTCAATTACCGCAGAAAATACCCATAGAGGCATGGGTTTTACGGCAATCATGGCTGTTTGGCTTGCAAAATTTAACCCGATTATCTCCATAGGGACCGCCATGTTCATTACCTTTATCACAAAAGGCATGAGCCAGGTTCAGATGTCGAATTCGAGATACATCACTGGCGATTCTGCGACAAACATCGTCATGGGTCTTATCTTCCTCTTTGTTATCGCTTCCGAGTTCTTGGTTGAATACAAGATCATGTATAACAAGAACGGAAAAGAGACTGATGTCTTTGAAATCATTGGCAACTTCTTAAAACCTGTAGCCAATTTCTTCAAAAAAATCTTCGTTCCTGTCGGTCGCTTTTTCGCAAAGGTATTCAAATCAATCGGACTTTTCTTTAGAAAGCTTTTTAGAATTTCGGCGAAGAAAGAAAAGCCAAGAATGAATAAAGGAAACGCATCTGCGAAGGAGGACAAATAAAATGTTGGATATTTTAGGTAGTTCACTTCCGGGCATTATCACTCTCAGCGTTGTCTTCCTCTTTGGCTGTATCGGCGAGACCATTAGCGAGAAGGCCGGAAACCTCAACTTAGGCATTCCAGGCGTTATGTGTTTTGGCGTCGTTGGCGGCACTCTCGGCTCTTTGATCTATATGAATCTCATCTATCCATCGATGCCTGTTACAGCGAATGCGTTCGGATTCGTTGAATTCATCTCTTATCTTTTGTTATTGCTATTTGGAATTGTCTTTTCCTTTGCGTTTGGTGCTATCGGCGGGTTGATTTACTCGTTCCTCACCACGACTCTAAAGGCCAACCAAAACGTCACTGGTTTGGCGATTACGACTTTCGGTGCTGGCATTGGTGACTTCTTCATGTCGCTTTTGCGTAAAGGCGACGGGGCGGATCTCTGTGAGAGAGTAGGTAAAATCTACGGCTTCCACCTAACCAACGCAACACTTGGCCCTGGTGGCTTGGTTTACGACGACTCTAATTGGCATATGGGTTTCATCTCTAGCAACAATCCGGTAGCGAATATTTTCTTCCAACCTTCCCTTGTTTATATTTGTTTTGTTCTGGCCATTGTCGTTTTCATTGTCCTTAACAAGACGAGGATTGGCTTATCCTTAAGGTCTGTTGGTGAGAACCCTGCTACTGCAGATGCTGCTGGCATCAACACTGACAAATACAGATACCTCGCGACCATCATTGGTTGCGGTATTGCTGGTATCGGCGGTTTATTCTACCTTATCAAGTCCCAAGGAAGCTGGGATAGCACGTTTGACCTTCAGAAATATGGCTGGATGACCCTCGCTCTTGTCATCTTCACGGTCTGGAATCCGCTTATCGCTATTGCCGGCTCAATCTTGTTTGCTTTCCTCTATTCGATTCCTAGCTATCTCAAGGTAGATATGGTTACTGGCAAATTCCTTGAACTTATTCCATACCTCGTTACGGTTGTTGTTCTTATTTTCACCTCGATATTCGGAAAGAAAAACGTCTTGCCGCCAGGATCGCTTGGTGTTAACTACTTCCGGGAGGAACGTTAGTTTTAGTCGAAAAAATTCCACTTACAATGAATGGCTGTTCATTCGTGCAACAGCCATTTTTTATTTTGTTTGTAAATTTTACTATAAACCTTGTTTTTACTAGTTCATTTTTTCTATAATCATTCTCGTTGATGTAACTGAAGGCCTTCTTACAGCAAAACAAAAAAGAAAGGAATTATATGAAAATACTACTAGGTTTGGTAGCTCTTTTAATGAACCCTGTAATCGGTCTTTTAGGTAAACCAAGCAACGACTCAATAGTCGCGCCAAAAGGTGATATAGATATCAGGGAATCATTAGTTCAGGAGGAGCTATGTTTTGAATACAATTATGAAAAGCATGCGGGTAAACTCTTTGCCCCTGTTGCCCACGACGATCGTGATTATCTCATATTGGAAGCTCCGATTGATTACGGACCGTTAACGGATGTCACAGTAATTGACGACTCATATAAATATCTTGAAAGCTATTACGTCATAGAAAACACGGAAACTAGAATCAGAGTTGGAATAAAACTCAAAGACTTCATACAAGAGGATAAGTTTTCTTTTGTCGCTCACGTGCTTGGGAAGTATCGAGGCGAGAATGTTATGTCGTCGAGAGATGTTTATGTTTCGAGGCTTAATGGCTCATTTTCTGCTAGCACAATCTCTCAAGAACAGGCTGACATGTATATTGAGTTGAATGAGAGAGCTAACAACAGGCTGACCATGCAAGAGTTTGACCGTAGGAATAACGAAAGAAACTCGCCATTTATCGACTATTCAATTTCCACTTCTGGGAATGCGTATTATACTTTCCAACTCAAGGAAACTGATTCTGCCCCAAAACCACTTAAATATGTTGCCGTTGGGTGCCTTAACGAGCAAGGCAACGTGTTAACAACTCTTCAAACCGATCTCAACGGAAGAATTCTAAAAACCTCTCTGCCGTCAGGAACGGATCACTTGAGACTTTATTCTTTTAGCAAACTCGGAACGTCCAATGAGATCATACGAGTTGAAAAGACCCATGATTATGCCGACTCATATTACTACCAAGATATAAGTTTGGTCCAAGCAGGGTACGGAAAAACAATAACAATTAACGAAGAAAAGGACGGAATCCCTGCTTCTTTTGGCCGCGCTCTTCTCGTCTTGAGGCCTCTAATATTTGGAGCCAAGTATGTCCATGATTTGTCTGGCAATTATCCGTCTTTTGCTAGCGCGGTATACCCTTATGGTTTTGGCAGTTCGTATTTGCCCGGTACAAAAATTCTTCGCTTAGGTGACACCGCTAATGATTACCCAGATCCAGTGCTTCATGAGTATGGCCATCATGTCCAACATTTCTTCCAATTTGCCAGTAACGATTTTGGCGGTTCGCACGAAGCTGGGCAATACGCCCTTCAGGAAGGGAAAAAACTGGATGGCCTTAAGTTAACGTGGGGTGAAGCTTGGCCTACTGTTTTCGGAAATATGGTTGGTCAGTATTTTTCTGGCGAGTTTAACAACTATTCGGGAATCGATCATTTTTATGACCACGAAGGTAGCCCTATTGATTTGGAGACTTGTTCATATAAATATGGCGAGGGGTATGAATGGGCTGCTATAGCAGTTCTTTACGATTTATATGATCCTTACAACGAACAACATGATTCATTTAGTTTAGGCCACCAAGGCCTCTGGGATTTGATGATGGGCGCTGCTCAGAACGGATCTCTGAGCACTTTTGACGATTTCGCTCATTATTTCTATTCGACTCACTCGTTTGATGAAATAAATTTCTTCGGCAGGTTAATGTCTGAATATGGTTTTTCGCCAAATCCTATAGTGGATGGAGTCGGTACTTTTAATGAATCTCCGTTGATTCATTGGAGAAAGACCAATGCTGTCTACGACAATAACGGGACGTTAGATACAGGAAAGCCGGCCTTTTACTCAAACAACTACGAGATCACGTTTTATGATGGATATCGGACCCCTTTGTTTACTATTCCCACAAACAACGAATCCATTAGGTTAAGTACTTATGATCACGCGAAGTGGGATACATTGCTCGCTTCGTATTCAAGCTCCTATTACATAAGGGTCACGAGCTTTCAGAACAATGGAGATAGGAACACTGGAGGTTATAACTCAGACTTGCTTTTGATTAAAAAACCAAAACTAGCCGATTTGACAGAGTCTGTATCTTTTTCTGCAAGCTCAAGAATTGTGTTTAGGCCGATCTATCTTGGAGTCGAACAATCAATTGCATACACGATTACCTCTTCAAGGTCGGGAGAAGTGGTTTTCCAAACGGTTGGACCAGAGGGAACTTATCTGTACCTTTATAATGACAGCAATTCATTGTTAGCCCAATCGTCCCTTCGTTCTGGTTACCAGGCGCATGGGTACTACTACAATGGTTTCCTTAGATATAACCTGCAAGCAAATGTTCCCTATAAATTAAAAGTGAAGGCTATGGGAGGTGTTTCTTTGACGGATAACAAATTAATTGTATCTCGACCGCTTGCGTTCACGACGAACTGGAATCCATATAACACTGCAATGTCCTTAGAGAAAGTTGTATCTGACAACTTCTACTACGGATTATGGTGTGAAAGATATAAGCTCTCAATGTTTAACTACAGCCCATCCACGAGCGGAAGGCATTCCATCGAACTATCAAGCGATTTTGATTCCTATCTATATGTCATTGATACTTACACAGGAACTATGTATAAGGATGATGATAGCGCAGGAAATATGGACGCCAAGGTAACAATCTCTGACATGGTCGCCGGAAGAACATATCTAGTAGCGTTCACACAATACAGCCCTACCGAGGAAATCGACAACGACAATGTCGAAGTCCATATGTGGAAACATTAATCGTTTTTAAAGAAAACCTCTCATGACTATTCTTGGGAGGTTCTCAACAAAGAGGACTGCGATTTGCAGTCCTCTTTCTTTTTACTCAAACTTTTCTTTGAGGTATTTGATATATGGTTCAGCGCTTAATGGTTTGCCAACGACCTTCATGATCCAATCGTTAGGTTTGAGATAGTCGTAGAGTCCTTCTCTCTCATCCACTTAACAATCTTATCGATGCGGTTATCTTTTATCGCACCTTCGAAGTCCATCTCGCTTTCAATCTTCTCTTTGATCATCGCGCCATAGAGGTTTCCTAACGCGTACGAAGGGAAGTAGCCCCATAAGGCCTCGGACCAGTGGGTATCTTGCATGCAGCCGTCTTTGTCACTAGTAACTTCAACACCAAGGTAATCGTGGTATTTCTGCTTCCAGATAGCAGGGACGTCCTCGCATTCGATCTTGCCGTTGATGAGGTCTTTCTCGATCTCGTAACGGATGATGATGTGGAGGCAATATGAGAGCTCATCCGCCTCACATCTAATGAGCCATGGCTGGATCTCATTCATGAGGTGGTAGAAGTCATCGGCAGGAATCTTTCCTAACTCTGAATCGAGAGCCAGAGCGGCTTCTTTCTGAAGGATTGGCATGAAGGCTTTGCTTCTTCCGATGATGTTCTCGAAGAAACGGCTATGGGTCTCGCAGATTGCGCTTGTGGCCATATTCTCGACATGGTTCTCGAACATCTCTTCACTCCAATTCTGGAACTCGAGGGCGTGGCCGCCTTCGTGGAGGCAAGTGAAGACATTGCTTCTCCAGTCTTCGATGAGGAATTTCGTGGTGACTCTGGCGTCATTCTTCGCCAAAGCGTCGCTAAATGGGTGGGCGGATTCCATGAGAGCGCCTTTGTTCAAATCATAGTGGATAGCCTTAAGCATCCTTAAGGACATCTCTTTCTGTTTGATCTTGTCGTAGCTCTTTAAAGCAGGAATTGCATAGGATTTTTGTTTTTCCTTGGCTTTTTTGAGTAATGGGATGAGGGTTTCCTTCAATGGGTTGAAGATGGAATCGATGAAGGCCTCGTTATTCCCTGGCTCATAGGAATCGAGGCAGGTGTCATAAGGGGTCTGCCCTTCCTTCATCATCTTTCTAGCGACCTTCCTAGAAGATTCGACTTGTTTCTTCCAGTAGGGGAGCCAGCCTTTGAAATCGTTCTTTGGGCGGCAGATTCTCCATTGCTCATTGCAGT
>JAFXLR010000020.1 GCA_017531065.1 Bacilli bacterium | reverse complement strand
GAAGGGCGATCGCTGCTTTAGCGATTGGCGCAGCCGATTCCCTTCCTAATCCTTTCCAATTGAGTTTGATGAGAGGGGTTATCTCTCTAGCAAGAAGTGAGATGAAAAGATAGCCAACGAAGATATTCATCGGCTTGACCTCGCTGGAAGTAAGGCCAACTAAACCGGCGATAAGAGTTAGGAGAACGGACGCTCCGAGGTTAATGAGTTCTTCTTGAACAAGCGGATTCTTAAAAGAAAACTTCTCTTCTTTCCTTTTGAGGAATCTGACAAGGAAAAAGGCCCCGTTAATGAGCAAGGGCGCGACAAAAGCAAAAACGAATAATGCCCATTTCATGGTTTATAGATTCCTCCAGAAAGGAACTGATTTTCTAAGGTCTTCCTTCGATTTGACTTCAAGAAGGACGTAAGCGTCGTTCTTCTTGGCCATCTCTTTGAATTCCTTTAGCCTCTCGCCAAGGGTTCCTTCACCTAAAGCGAGATGGTTTCTTTTCCCATCCGAATCATGAATATGGAATTCGTCGAATTTGAGAGGGAGAGATTTCGATAATTCGTATAGCCAATCCCCCATCACAGCATCGTGTCCGATGTCGAAATTGAAATGGAAGCCAGCGTTCATCTCATCGCGGTAGACATCTTTGAGGAAGATCGCGCCAGGACAGGTATCAGTGTTCTCGATAACGAGTTTGATGCCTCTCTTCTCGCAGATCTCTTTGGCTTTCGTGTAAGCAGGGATAAGCCTCTTGATGTAAGAGTCATATTCCTTCTCGTAAACGTAGTTTCTCTTGCCGGAAATGGTGACGAGAGGACCGCCGTTGTTATGGAAGTTCATCATCTTCACATAACCTTCTCCCAAAGAGGCATATCTCTCTAAGAGTTTGAGGTAGCCTTCCACCACTTCAGGATACGATCCTAAATCGGCTTCGTCATAGAAATGAAGCGTGATTTGCAGGGGATATTTCTTTAAAAGCTCAGGAATTTTGCCTTCTTCCATCTCTTTTCGACAATAGGAAAAGTTGAGGTTCAACTCCACGAAGTCGAGCCCTAATTCCGTAGCTAATTTGAGATTCTCCTCGATGGTGTTGAACTCAAAGAGGATCGGCATTCCTAGTTTCATGGTTACTTGATGATTCTGACACGAAGGACGCCTGGGACTTTGAGAAGGTCTTTCTCATCGACTTCTTTATCGGCATCGATGATGGTGTAGGCGTATTCGTTCCTTGATTTATTGACGAGGGAGGCGATGTTTCCTCCGTCACGGGAGATGATGGTTGTGAAGTTATTGATCATGCCAGGGATGTTCTTATGGTTGATGCAGATTCTGACCCCTTGGCCTTTCTTGCCAGCATCCGTGGCAGGATAGTTGACCGAGTTCGTGATGTTGCCATTCTCAAGGTAATCTTTGAGTTCGGCGATGGCCATAAGGGCGCAGTTGTCCTCCGCCTCTTCGGTTGACGCACCTAGATGCGGGAAGCAAAGGGTGTTAGGCATCTTAACGACATTCGGGTTAGCGAAGTCGGTGATGTATTTCTTGATCTTCCCTTCTTCGAGGGCCTTAGCAAGAGCCTTCTCATCGATAATGCCATCACGGGAGAGATTAAGGATGGTCGCTCCGTCTTTCATCTTTCCGATGAGCTCTTCCCCTACCAAACCTTTGGTCGAGTCGGTAAGAGGGATATGGACGGTGAGGAAATCAACGTCTTTGACCGCTTCCTCTAAAGAGGAGACATAAGCGACTCTCTTATTGAGGAGCATGGCGTTATGGATTGAGAGATATGGGTCATAGCCAACGACCTGCATGCCTAAATCGACGCAGGCATTGGCGACAAGCACACCAATCGCGCCTAAACCAAGAACAGCGATGCTCTTGTGGAAGATTTCGTTGCCGGCGAATTGGGATTTGGCTTTTTCAGCGGTTTTGGAGATGTTCTCGTCTTCTTTGTTTTCTTTGACCCAAAGGCTGCCACCGATGATGTCACGGCTAGCAAGCATAAGGGAGGCGATGACGAGTTCTTTGACGGCGTTTGCATTAGCGCCTGGGGTATTGAAGACCACCACGCCTTTCTCAGCGTAATCGGCAAGCGGGATATTGTTGACTCCAGCACCCGCTCTAGCGACGGCAAGGATGCCTTCTGGAAGAGCCATCTCATGCATCTTGGAGCTTCTGACGAGAATCGAATCGGCTTCGTTAAGGGATTCGACGGTTTTGTCAGCGTCCTTAAGGGTGGCTAAAGCGACCTTTGAGATCTTATCTAAGCAGTAGGCTTTCATTTAGAGATGCTCCTTTTCGAATTCCTTCATGAACTCGACGAGGGCTTTGACGCCTTCGAGTGTCATAGCGTTATAGATTGAGGCACGCATTCCGCCAACGGCTCTATGGCCTTTGATGGAGATGATGCCGCGTTTCTTTGCCTCTTCGCAGAATAAAGCATCTAATTCAGGATCGTTCGTCTTGAAAGTGACGTTCATGATTGAGCGGCTATCTTTATCGGCGACAGCGATGTATTTCGAATGGTCAAGGTAATCGTAGAGATATTGAGCTTTCTCTTCGTTCCTCTTCTTCATTTCTTCAAGACCGCCTTGTTTCTTAAGCCACTTGAAGACTTTGCCGCACATATAGATGCCAAAGCAGTTCGGGGTGTTATAAAGGCTATTCGCGTCAACCTGGGTCTTCCACTTAAGCATGGTTGGGGTGACGATATCAAGATCTTCGCGGATGAGGTCTTCCCTAATGATGACGATGGCAAGGCCAGATGGACCAACGTTCTTTTGGACACCGGCGTAGATGACGCCGTATTTGCTGACATCACACGGCTCGCTTAAGAAGCAAGAAGACTGATCGGCAACGAGAGGTTTCCCTTTTGTGTCAGGAAGCTGATGGAACTTCGTGCCATAGACGGTGTTGTTCTCACAGATATGAACGTAATCGGCGTCTTCCCTGACTGGAAGGTTATCGAGATTCGGGATATGAGTGAAGTTGTCATCCTTTGAAGAGGCAATGACCTCGCAATCGCCAAAGAGACAGCCTTCCTTATAAGCCTTCGTGGAGAAAAGACCAGAAAGGATATAGTCCGCTTTCTTGTTCTTCATGAGGTTCATCGGAACGGCGGCGAACTGAGTGGACGCGCCGCCTTGGCAGAATATGACTTTATAGTTGTCTGGGATCTTAAGAAGATCGCGAAGATCGGCAATAGCTTCTTCTAAGACCTTTTCGAAAGGTTTAGATCGATGGGAGATCTCCATGATGGACATTCCGCTATTCTCAAAATCGAGAAGTTCCTCTTGGGCTTCTTTGAGGACGTCCAAGGGAAGGGTCGCAGGACCTGCTGAGAAGTTATAGACTCGCTTCATAAATTTCTCCCTTAAAGTGCTACCTATGATTTTATCATAAGGCTTTCTTCAAAAGTCACTCTTCTTTTTAGATATCACTGGCAAATCCGTACTTTTTCGTGCAAAAAAAGCCGAGGTTTTATCCTCGGCTAGTTTCTAATCTCGGAATGTTGCCTTGATTATTTGTACATCAACCAAATTTCGGTGATGTTGAGGTTGTAGGACTCTAAACGGGTGTAGGTGAGCTTGAAGTCGCCAGCGGCGATGGAAGCAACGGTACCCATTTCGCAGAGGCAGAAGGAGCTGTTGCCATTCTCACCAGCGGTCATACCCATTTCTTCATAGGTCTTCTTGTTGGTAATGGTGAGGTCAGTGTCGTTAAGCTTGACGCCGACGTTGGCGCTGCCATCTCCGGCCTTGGTGGAGAAGAAGCCTCTCTGGTCGTTGTTGTTGCTGCCATCTTTCCAGTAGTCAACCCAGCCATAGACGCCAACGGTGACGTTGGTCAAGGCAGTTGGCATATTAAATTCGTATTCAGCGTAGTTGCCGTTGGTGCTGAATTTGAGGGTAGCACCGGTATTATCCTTGTTGCTGCCTTCGATCTTGGTCCAATCCAAAGCATCGATGATGATGGCTTTGGTGTGGCAGACGGAGCATTCGTTGGTCCAGTAGCCTGTCTTGCCTTCGGCAGTGACCTTCTCGCTCTTGGTTCCCCAGGTGTGGGCTTTCTTTGGAAGAGCGGTCTCTTTGTTAGGCATGCTGCTATTGATACAGACTTCGACATCCTTACCTTCGGATTCGCAAGTTGGCTCAACGTGGAGGCTGGCATCCTTTGACCACTGAGCGACGAATTTGCTGGAGCTGCTCTTGGAGCTAGAGGCTTTGACGCTGGAGGTTGAAGCTCCGGCAGGCTTGGACTGTTCGCCCTCTCCATTTCCGCAGCTGGCAAGCATCATGCTGGTGAGCATCGCGGAAGCCATAAGAATTTTTGAGAATTTCATGTTTAACCTTTCTTGAAGCATTGCTTCATAAAAAAACACATAAAACGGACTTCAAACGAATATTCGGCTTATATGTCACGGATAATTGTAATTCTTTATCATTCTTTTTCAAGGAAACACCCGTCAAAAAAGAGGGAATTTCGTAACTTTTGTTTAAAAAGGAAGCGCTTAACTAGAATTGCTGTCTTTTTGTTTTGGATAGAAACATGTTAAAATTTCCTCACATCCTGAAAGGAATAAACATATGCAAGTCAGTATCCGCAACAAATGGATTTCTTTGCGCGGCGGCTCCACCGTCAAAGACATGAATGAGAAAGACGTTCTTTACGTCAAAGGCAAATTCTGGACCTTCACCAGAAAGAAATTTGTCCAGGACATGAACGGAAATCTCCTCTACACCGTCAGAAACAAATTCTGGACGTTCTTCGTGAGAAAAGCCTTGGTCTATGACAAGGATGGCAATCAGGTTGCCTACATGAAGAAGAAATTCTGGTCCTTACATGACCGTTATTTCATCGACACCAAACTCGGTCAGATCGAAATCAAGGGCAACATCCTCTGCTTCGACTACCACATCTCCCTCAAAGGCAAGGAAATCGGCCACGTTTCTAGAAAGATCTCTCTGAGAGATTCCTTCGTCCTCAATCTTGATGACGAATATAAGAATGATTTGGCCTTCTTCGTCGCTCTTGTCATCGCAATCGACAACATCACCGACCAGAGAAGACAGGACAACTCTTCCTCCTACTCCGACTAAAAAGACTAACAAAAAAGACCCCCTCGAGATTGAGGGGGTTTTCTTTTTATCAAGCTTCCTCGATTAGGCCCTTAAGCTCATTAAGGCTATTAATGATTTTGGCGTGTTCTTTCGCGAAATCGTTTGGTGGGATGAGGTCAACGGCCATAACTGGGATGAGATTGCCTCTTACGGCGGCTTCAATACCGTTGATTGAGTCTTCGACGACAACCGCTTCCTCTGGCTTCACGCCAAGTTTCTTTGTGGCTTCTAGAAACATATATGGATCGGGTTTTGATTTGCCAAGCGCATCTTCCGCATAGATGGCCGCATCAAAAATCCCTGCAATTTCCATTCCTTTTAATCTGAAAAGGTTCTCTGCCCTTACTTTATGGGATGAAGTCGCTAGAGCGATTTTGATTCCCTTCTCTTTGAGATAAGAGATTGTTTCTTTAAAGAAAGGCTTCACTTCAAAGGCACCTACGGAAATGTCATGGTTCACGCTTGCGAGCATGAAGTCACGGTAAGCATCGACATCTAAAGATGGGCGATGGACCCTAAGCTCTTCACGGACAAGCTTTTCGTTCTTGCCGCACATCCCCTGGCGATACTTCTCAGTGATATCGACGTTGAACTTCTTATTAGCGGCCAAGTAGGCTTTTCTCCAAAGGCTTTCAGTATCGAAAATAACACCATCCATATCGAAGATCACGGCGGTTATTTTTGGGTTTGGTTTATTCATTGATGTTGGCTTCGCTTAAAGCAGAAAGGAAACCTGTATAGGCTGGTTTTTTCTCATAATTCTCAGTAAAGAGAAGAGGATACTGGTTACGTTTCCAAGAGAGGTTATCGGTAATTCCCCAAAGGACGACCGCATTGATGTCGGTTTCTTTGGAGGCGTTGTTCTCAAGGACCTTCTTGATGAGGGTCTTATAGGCATTGCTTTGCTTGTCGTATTCGTTTTGGCTCGTTCCGTTGGTCGTGCAGAACCGATGATGAGCATCGAACCACCCACACCGGCACAGTAGGCCAGCAATTGCCAGAAGATG
>JAFXLR010000171.1 GCA_017531065.1 Bacilli bacterium | reverse complement strand
GAAGAAGCTTTAAGATGCCTCAATTGCCCTACCAAACCTTGCGTCAATAAATGTCCTGTCCATATCGATATCCCTTCCTTCATCAGCAAGATGAAAGAGGATGATCTTGATGGTGCATATGAAGTCATTTCGAAGTCTTCATCCCTTCCTGCCGTCTGTGGACGCGTCTGCCCACAGGAGACACAGTGCGAATCCGCGTGTACGTTAGGCATCAAGTTCGAGCCAGTCGCAATCGGAAGACTTGAAAGATTCGTCGCCGATTACCATAACGAGAATAGCAAAACCAAATTCGAGAAACCTATGAGCAATGGCCACAAAGTGGCTATTGTCGGAAGCGGCCCAAGCGGTTTAGCGTGCGCTAGCGACTTAGCTAAACAAGGATTTGAAGTCACAATCTTTGAAGCCCTCCATAAAGCGGGTGGCGTCTTAATCTATGGCATCCCTGAATTCCGTCTTCCTAAGAAGATCGTTGCCAAGGAGATTGAGGGCCTTAAAGCCTTAGGAGTCGATATAAAGACCAATGTCGTCATTGGAAAGACCATCACAATAGATGAATTATTCGAAGAAGGATATGAAGCCGTCTTCGTTGGTTCAGGAGCAGGTCTTCCTAACTTCATGGGAATTCCTGGAGAATCACTTAAGAACGTTTTCAGCGCGAATGAGTTCTTAACGAGAATCAACCTTATGGGCGCTTATATGCCGGATTCCGATACCCCTATCCTCCACGCGAAGAAAGTCGCGGTTGTCGGAGGAGGAAACGTCGCGATGGACGCTGCTAGAAGCGCCAAGCGTTTAGGCGCGGATGTCTCTATCGTCTATCGCCGTACTGAGAAAGAACTTCCTGCCAGAAAAGAGGAAGTCGAGCACGCCAAAGAAGAAGGCATCAAATTTGAGCTTCTCACCAACCCAATTGAGATACTAGGAAACGAAGAAGGATCAGTATCCTCTTTGAAGTGCATAAGAATGGAGCTTGGAGAGCCTGATGCTTCAGGAAGAAGAAGGCCAGTTCCAGTAAAAGACAGCGAATTTGTTGAGGATTTTGACTGTGTTATCATGGCGCTAGGCACTTCTCCAAACCCACTTATCAAGAACACCACCGCTGGCATTGAGACAGAGAAACATGGATGCCTCATCGTCAACGAAGAAGAAGAGACAACCCGCCAGAATGTTTTCGCTGGAGGCGATGCCGTTACAGGCGCTGCCACAGTCATCCTTGCTATGGGAGCAGGAAAAAAAGCCGCTGCTTCAATAGCAAAGCGACTTTTAGATAAAAATTGAGTTTAGATTCAAATCTTTTTCAACTTGTACGTTTTTTGTACATGTTCAAAACCTCTAAGTAAGAGGCAACCTGAATGTGCAAAGTGCGTTTTCCGCACATTGCTTTCGAAAGAACGTGTATGTGGTGTGAAGAAAAAGAAAAACGCCGACATGCGCCGGCGTTTTAGTTATTAACAGAGCTATTTAGAAGAGCATTACTGTGGCAATAGCGAGAAGAACAAGAGTTAAGTCGAATTTGACTTTCTTGTTTTGGATCGCCGTGATGACATAGAGGACAAACGCACCAGCGTAAACGAGCATCTCAATGATCGAGATAAAGAGAAGACCGCCAGGGGTATTGTTTGTTCCAACGCAAAGGGTGATGAAGCTAAGGAACAGGTTCAAAGCCGCACTGACAAGAGCGGCGATGAAAGCAGCCGTTTCAAGTGCAGTGCTTTTTTGTTCCTGATTAACTGTTTCGATTTTGTTTTCTTCTTCCATAAGTGAAACCTCCTAAAGGGCGAACTGATTATAGAAAAACAGCAAAGAATAATAAAGTCCTAATCGACTATATGTAAAAACTCCTTTTTCTTTGCATTTTTCATAAAAGCGCTTTCCTTCGTTCAATTATTGAGAATGTTTCTCAATGACCCCATAATTACTTATCATGTTTTACTCAACACGCAACGACAAGAAATTCATCAGCGCTTCGGAAGCAATGTTGTTAGGCATTGCTAGCGATGGCGGACTCTATCTCCCAAAGGAGATTCACTCTCTCGACATCAATGAGTGTCTTGATCTTTCCTATACCGAGCTTGCCTATAAAGTCCTTAGGCCATATCTCGACGATTTCACCGATGAAGAGGTGAAGAATGCGATTGAGAAAGCTTATGGAAACAAGAACTTCCCTGAGAAGATAATCGGCCTCAAACATATCGAAGGCAAATCCTTCTTAGAGCTTTTCCATGGACCGACACTTACCTTCAAAGACATGGCTCTTTCTCTTCTTCCTCATCTCATGGAAGTCGCGCTCAAAAAGCATGGCCAGAAGAAGCTTCATATCTTGACTGCCACAAGCGGAGATACCGGAAGCGCAGTACTTAGTGCTTTCAGAGCCCTCCCTTCCGTCGAAGTAAGCGTCCTCTACCCTAATGGAGGAATCTCTTATGTCCAAGAGAGACAGATGCTTTCTTTCTCTTCTTCGACTGCAAGAGCGTACGCCCTTAAAGATGGCAACTTCGATGATTGCCAAACCTTAATCAAGAAGACGATGCTTGAAGGAACAAAAGAAGACGCTTTCTCTAGCGCCAATTCCATCAACCCATTCCGTCTCCTTCCACAGATCGTTTATTACTTCGCTGCCTATATTGGTCTTGTCAAAGAAGAGAAGATCAAGTTAGGCGAAAAGATCGATGCGATTGTCCCAACCGGTAACTTTGGTGACGTTTTTGCTGGGTATTTAGCAAAATTAATGGGTTGCCCAATCGAGAAATTAGTTATCGCTTCAAACCCAAATAGAATCCTTCCCGACTTCCTTGAGACAGGTAAATATGACCTTCGTGAAAGAGATCTCCTTAAGACCTCTTCCCCATCGATGGACATCCTTATCTCAAGCAATCTTGAAAGGCTTCTTTATCTTTCTTGCAAATCAAGTTCGACCACCAAGAAATGGATGGAAGAGCTTAAGGCCAACAAGATCTTCGAAGCAGACAAGAAGACCATGAAGGCCATCAAAGAGAACTTCGAAGCCTACTGCGTCGAAGAGAATG
>JAFXLR010000170.1 GCA_017531065.1 Bacilli bacterium | reverse complement strand
GGCGACAACTGGAAGCAAAGTATCTGTGACAGGTCCTTTTGCCCTATATTGCTTAACGACCATGAGGGTGGCTGCTGGCGCTGTCGCAGCGGCGATCGCACCTAAGGTAAGCACGAGAGGGATAGGGATATCGTTAGGGAAGATGAAATAAGCCACTAACAAAGCAGCGATAACAAGAAGTGAAGCAAATACCGCTTCAAGAACGGTGATGATAAGAACTTTCTTGCCGACCGCTTTAAGGGTGTTTCTCTTGAAAGAGGCGCCTACCGAGAAAGCGATGAATCCTAAAGCGACATTGTTCACCCAGCCGAGGTTTCTGACATATTCGGCAACCGGTCCGCTTTCGGCATTAAGGAAATCAAAGCCATTGAAGAAGAGTCCGAAAACAAAAGGACCCATGAGAATGCCTGTGATGATATAGCCAGTCACAAAAGGCATTCTGATGACCTTCATCAACCTCGTTGATAAAAGACCAACAAGGACTATCGCTGCTGCGTAGAGAAAAATAAAGCCGTCCATTAGAAGCTGCCTTCGTAATCATCAAGAGGGAGACTGAAGAAGGCCCCTTTGACGGTTTTAAAATCATCGGTGCATTTGCGAATTTGCTCTTTTAGTTCGGAGACGTTCTCCTCATCAACGATGAAAAGAGAAAGAGTGGATTCTTTGTTGTTGTCAGCTTCCCAGTTGGCAAGAGAGAAGAAATGTCTCTCCTCTGGAAGCATGTCTTCGAAAGCATGTCTTAACGATGCGCCTCCGACAAGTGTTCCGTTATATCCTTCGGAACGAATTCCTTCGAGGGCGTTTATGGCCGCCTGGCCGTTTTCGAGAAAGAGGAATAATACGCGTTTCATAGTTTCACCTTTCGACACAAAGATTATAGGCTCATTAACACTTGTGTGTTACTTTTCGTTGCAAATATAAAAAAGGCTGGCGATTTGCCAGCGATTTTTATTTGATTGCGAATTTGTTTTTGCCCGTCTTCTTGGCGGTGTACATTGCCTCATCGGCTTTTCGGACCGCTTCGTCAACGGAGAAGAATCCGCCTCTCGATAGAGATATTCCGATACTTCCGCATAGAGGTATGCTTCCGTTGATCTTGATCTTATTCATGATCTTAACGACCTTCTTGCCAAGTTCTTCAGCGTGGTCTTCCTCTTTGGCTCCGACGAAGTAGAGAAGGAATTCGTCTCCACCGAATCTGCCAACGAGAGCGTTAGGGAATTCAGCAAGCAAAGCTTTCGAGAGGGTGACGATGATCCTATCCCCTTCAATATGGCCATAGTTGTCGTTTATGCGCTTGAAGTCATCGATATCAAGCATCATGCAGACGCCTTCGCAGTGATCCTGTATGAGCATATTGATGTCCGTGACGATGGCTTGGTGGTTAAGAAGGCCAGTGAGAGAGTCTTGTTTCGCTTTCTTAGCGGTCTCGAGTCTCTTGTGCATGATGGCGTTCTCGTCTAGGACGACGACATAGAAGAATCTTGAGCCATCAGGACGTCTCATGATCTTGCCACGGTCAAGCATCCAGATGTATGTGCCATCCGCTTTCTTGACGCGGTATTCGCAGAAGTCGATATCCGATTCTGAAATCTGCTCATCAATCTCTTGCTGAATCTTCTCATAATCGTCTGGGTGGACGAAATCAATGAAGCTGTAATTGACCGATTTCAAAAACGATTCCTCGTCTTTGTATCCAAGGAGTTTGACAAGCGATGGGGAAACATAGATGAATCTTTGGTCTCCATCCGCCTCATAGGTAAAAGCTCCGCCCGGCATGTGCTCAAGCATATCACGGAGCATTGTGAGTTCTTCTTTTTCGTTCATATTCGGCAACCAACTTTACTAAGACCTTACCCCTTAAACCCTTTTTGTTCAACAAAAGTGCAAATTTTTTGATAATCTCTCATCACCAGAAAAGCAAGCAAGATTGTCTAGTATTCAAGAAATTAACATTAGTTAAGTTTTATTAGGTGTATCGCTAATTTAGGCGGTTTTTGTAAATATCACTTTATAGTGTTTTGGACATAATATAGCGCTCTTTGGGGGTGATATTTGACGGAGGGGAATAGCAAGATAGTCAATTTTTAAAGCGCTTTCAATAGGTATCACTCTTAAGTGATTGTCGGTGTGCTAGGGGCTCTAGCTCACCAAAAACATATCTTCAATAGAAAGGAAAAACACATGGGAAAATTTAATTCCTTGTCAGGCAAAGAGAGAACCAGACTTATCGTTTCGATTGCTTCTTTGCCTCTCATCGTCGCCGCCGGCGTCGCGTTAGGAATTGGTAATGGCTGGGCCTTCGGTGATGGCGCCAGTACCATGAACACTTACCTCACGACCCCAGCACCAGCTGACACGAGCGCTATGACCCGCTCCGCTTCTGGCATGGGTGACGAACTCGCCGTCGAAGTCGAAGGCGAAGGCATTGTCATGCTTGAGAACAACGGAACTCTTCCGCTCAGCAAAGACACAATCAAAAAAGTAAACGTTTTCGGCCATGGTTCCGTTGACTGGTACATTATGTCATCCGGTTCCGAAATGGTTGGAACAAAAGGCCACAAGTCATATGACTTCAACAGCGCTCTCGAAAAGAGAGGCCTCGAAGTCAATCCAGACCTCCCAGCCTACTACAAGAACTGGCACAAAGCGGAAGGTGATTCCAACACCATCATGACGAACCTCGACAGCTACTTTGTTATCCGTGAGCCATCGCTCGAGGTCGATTCTCAGTACCAAGAGCTTTATGAACAGGCGAAGGATTACAGCAACACCGCCTTCTTCGTCATCTCTCGTCACGCTGGTGAGAACAGTGACTGCCCTCACTATCAGAACAAGCTTTCATCCAGTGACTCCACTCATAAGAGCGGATCCACCGTTAAGGATGAGGAACGTGACTACCTCGAAATCTCAACCGAGGAAGAATACGCCCTCCGTCATATTGCCGCTGACTTCGAAAACGTCATCGTCATCGAAAACAGCACCAACAATATGACCCTCGATTTCGTCAAGAACATCAACGACGAGATCCCAGGCGGCATTGATGCCGTCCTCAATGTCGGCGTCACCGGTGGCCAAGGAGCCCTCGCCATCCCTGATGTCATCTTCGGCGACGTCACCCCTTCTGTACATATGACTGACACCACTCCATATCGCCCAGAGTACAACATCACCTACTATCGTTCTTGTGCAAAGCACACCCGTCACTACACCGGTGGAAGATCCTCTGACTTCTTCAGCAAAGCCGGCAGAGGTTCTGGCGGTGCTGCTTTCTACAACTACGCTTGCTACTCCGAATACACCGAAGGCATCTACATGGGTTATCGTTGGTTCGAGACCGCCGATGCCGAAGGCTTCTGGGATCAGGAACCATATAATGGCTACGACAACGTCGTCCAGTACCCATTCGGTTATGGTATGTCCTACACCGACTTCAGCTGGAAGTTCGTTGAGGCCAACAAAGTCAATGGCAGCGAAATCGAAGCCGATGAAAAGCTCAACTTTAAAGTTGAGGTCACCAACACCGGCGACTACAAAGGCAAAGATGTCGTTCAGATTTACCTTACCGCTCCATACACCCCAGGCGGAATCGAGAAATCCTTCCGCAAATTAGTCGGTTACGAAAAGACCCCATTACTCAAACCTGGCGAGGTCTGCACCATCGACATCGAAGTCGACACCAAGGACTTCAAGTCCTATGACGACTATGATGCCAATAACAATAACCACACCGGTTACGAGCTCGAAGCGGGCAACTATGAACTCAACTTCATGACCGACGCCCACCACGTCAAAGAGAACGTTTCTCCAATCACCTATAAGGTGTCCAACGACGTCATGATCGACAAAGACGAAATCACCGGTGAAACCGTTGAGAACCGTTTCGTTGGTCCTAACGCTTACGAAGGCATGCCAATCGATGGTACTTCCGTCGACCAGGGCATCGAATTCGTCCACCGTAATAACTTCCCAGCTCTTCTCACTGAATGTGAAGAAGATAAGCCTTGGACCGATAAGCTTATGGAACGTGAATCCGATCCAGAGCCAATCGCCAACTACAGCTACTCGAAGACCATGTCCGACAACTGGGACAACGCCACAGAAGACTACTGGGGCAACCCAATCCCAACCGAAGCTCCAACCTGGAACAGCGGCGGAGACCTCAAGCTCATGGAAAATGGCCAACTCACCGAAACCGGTATGAAGTGTGGCGAAGACTATGACGCCGAAGAATGGAACGACGTTCTTGATCAGCTCGACTTCGACAACTCCAAGAAGATCGTTACCGAAAACTCCAACTACGCTGGCCGCGGCATGACCGAGATCGGCTTACGTGATTCTAATAACGCCAGTGCCTTCAAGTTCGAAGAAGGCGCCGCTATGATCGGCGGTGGCTTAGGACAGAACGACGAAATCAACTGCCCAGCCTACCCTGGTCCAACAATGGGCTGCCAAGCCTGGAACAGAGCTCTTACCTACAAGCTCGGCAAATCCATGGGTAATGACATGAACGCCTCTGGCGCTGATGGCATCTTCTCTCCAAACTGCAACCTCCACCGTTCAACCTATGGTGGCAGAAACTGCGGTTACCAGTCCGAAGACCCAATCCTCTCCGGCCGCTATGTCTCTGAGATCATCAAAGGCATCAGCATCTATGGCCGTATGACATTCGTCAAACACTTCGTCGCCAACGACCAAGACTTCAACCGTATGGCCAACATGGCCTGGATGACTGAGCAAACCTTCCGTGAGCTCTATCTCCGTTCCTTCGAAGAAGCCGTTAAGAATGGCGGCACCGTCGGTATCATGACCTCCTTCAACCGTATTGGTGGCATCTGGACCGGTGGTAACGAAGCCCTTATCCAAGGCGTCCTCCGCAGAGAATGGGGATTCCGTGGACAGATCATCACCGATATGACCGAGAACAAGACCAACATGGATATCGGTTTCTCCTTCCGTTTCGGTGGCAACCTCAACCTCGGTGGCGGAAACACCGTTGCTAATGCAATCGGCACCGCTGCTACCACTCCAGTCCGTGTCCAGCTCCGCTTACGTGAAGCCATGCACGAAATTGCCTATGCTTACTGCCACGCCATGTGGAGAAACGCCACTTACAACGCCTCCGCTGACCCATCAGAAACCATCGTCGCCATCCCACCAAAGGACAGCTACTTATGGTGGCAACCAGCCCTTATCTCCATTGACGCGTTCGCCCTTGGTGGACTCCTCATTGGTGGATTCGCTTGTGTCCTTAACATCATGAACATCATGAAGAACGGCGGAGAGGAGGCTGAAGAAAATGAATAAGTTTGAAAAGCTTCTTAACAAGATCAAATACCATCTCATTTCTTCCGTCGCCATCCTCTTAGGCGTCGTTGCCCTTCTCATCACTGGCATCTCCTTCCTCGTCAGCTATGTGAACTACAACACCTACAGCGAGAACTACGAGAAGACCAAGAAAGAACTTCTTGCCAACACCCCTCAGCTTCCTGAAGAGGTCATCAAAGACAACGAGTACGTCACCTATGACGATGCAGCCGGAACCGTTTCCGCGACCAAATCCGAATTTGGTAGCTCCTACGTCTTTACCGCTCACGACGCTCTTATCGACCTTGATAAAGGCGATGCCGAGTTCGCTACCCTCGAAGGAACTGGCTGGGATGTCGCTACCGGCTTCAAATCCGGCGGCTCCATGAAGTTCACCGTCACCACTACCACCAACGGCATGTCTGACATCGACGTTTACCT
>JAFXLR010000169.1 GCA_017531065.1 Bacilli bacterium | reverse complement strand
GGTCATCCACAAACCACTCATCGTCAAACTCTCGCCTAATGTCACCAACATCGTCGCGATTGCGAAGGCCGCTGAAGAAGGCGGAGCGGACGGCATTTCCCTCATCAACTCCTTGATGGGACTTAGAATTGACCTTAAGACCGGGGAACCAATCCTTGGTATCAAGACCGGAGGCCTCTCTGGACCTGCCGTCTTGCCTGTCGCCCTTAGATGCGTCTATCAGGTCTCCCACGCCGTAAAGATTCCAGTCATCGGCATGGGTGGCGTCTCTAGCGCAGAGGACGTCCTTGAGATGATGATGGCCGGCGCCACTGCCGTTGAGATAGGCGCCGCAAATCTCATCAATCCTTATGCTTGCAAAGAAATCATTGAGGATTTGCCAAGGATAATGGAGAAATACGGCATCAAATCACTTAAAGAAATCATTGGAGGAAGAAAATAAGATGGCAAAAGACGTAATCATCGCTTGCGACTTCGAGAGCAAGGAAAAGACACTCGAATTTCTTGATAAGTTCACTGGCAGAAAGCCATTCGTGAAAATCGGAATGGAGCTCTTCTATGCAGAAGGCCCATCCATCGTGAGAGAGATCAAGAAGAGAGGACACAAGATCTTCCTCGACCTCAAACTCCACGACATCCCAAATACCGTCAAGAAAGCCATGGCAAGACTCTCCGGCCTCGACGTTGATATGTGTAACCTCCACGCCGCAGGAACCAGAGCCATGATGGAAGCCGCCATCGAAGGCCTTACTAGACCAGATGGAACTAGACCTCTTCTTCTTGCCGTTACCCAGCTCACCTCCACCGACCAAGAATCGATGGAAAGAGATATCCTCATCCATGAGCCAATCGACAAAGTCGTCATGCATTACGCCAAGACCGCCAAAGATTCCGGTCTTGATGGCGTTGTCTGTTCACCTCTTGAAGCGGGCAAGGTTCACGAAGTCTGCGGAAGCTCCTTCCTCACCGTCACCCCTGGCATCAGATTCGCTGATGGCGATAAAGGCGATCAGAAGAGAGTCATGACCCCAGCCGATGCAAGAGCCATTGGCAGCGACTACATCGTCGTTGGACGCCCAATCACCGCTGCAGCTGACCCAGTTGCCGCTTACGAAAGATGCATCAAAGATTTCTTAGGAGAATAAAAATGGAAAACATCGATCAATTAATTGCTAAAGACTTACTCAGCATCAAGGCTGTCTTCTTCAGTCCAAACAAACCATTCACCTGGGCCAGCGGAATCAAATCCCCTGTCTATTGCGACAACCGTCTCACCCTCACTGCCCCAGCGGTCAGAAACGACGTTGAGAACGCTTTAGCCGAAACCATCAAAAAGAACTATCCAGATGTCGAAGTCCTTATGGGTACCAGCACAGCTGGTATCGCTCATGCTGCCATCGTCGGACACATCATGAATCTCCCAATGGGTTATGTCAGAAGCGGCGCCAAAGACCATGGCAGACAGAACCAGATCGAAGGCAAACTTGAGAAAGGCCAGAAGGTCGTCGTCGTTGAAGACCTTATCTCCACTGGCGGAAGCGTCCTCGAAGTCGTCGACGTCCTTAGAGAAGCCGGCGCCGAGGTCCTTGGCATCGTCTCCATCTTCACCTATGGCATGAAGAAAGGCTTAGAGAGACTTGCCGCTGCTAACGTTAAGAACATCTCCCTCACCAACTTCGACGTCATCGCCTCTGTTGCCGCTGAGGAAGGCTACATCGAAAAGAGCGACATCGAGCGCTTAATCAAATTCAGAAACAATCCAAGCGACGAGAGCTGGATCAAAGGTGAATAAAGATGCGCAGCGTCATCGATATCGTTGATTTATCGGTCGAAGAGATCGAGGCCCTTTGCAAGAAGGCCATCGACATCTCCGAGAACCCAGAGAAGTATAGCGAGGCCTGTAAGGGCAAGAAACTCGCCACCCTTTTCTATGAGCCATCGACGAGAACACGTTTATCCTTCACTGCCGCTATGATGGAGCTTGGCGGAAACGTGCTTGGCTTTGCTGGTGCAAGCAACTCTAGCGCTGCCAAAGGCGAAAGCTTTGCCGATACCGCGAAGACCGTCTCTTGCTATGCCGACATCATCGCCATGAGAACCACCCAGGAAGGTGCAGCCCTTGTTGCCTCCCGCGCTGGCTCAATCCCAGTCATCAATGCGGGCGATGGCAGACACTGCCACCCAACCCAAACCATGGCGGATTTGCTGACGATTTATAAAGAAAAAGGCGGTTTTGATAACCTTACCGTCGGATTCTGCGGAGACCTTAAACTCGGTAGAACCGTCCACTCCTTATTAGCCGCTTTAAGCCGCTACAAGAACATCAAAGTGGTCCTTATCTCACCAAAGGAGCTCAAGCTTCCTGACTATGTCAAAGAAGACATCCTTGAGCCAAACCACATGGAATATGTCGAGACCACCTCTCTTGAAGAGGCCATGCCATCCCTTGATGTCCTTTATATGACCCGCATCCAGCGCGAGAGATTCGACGATATGACCGAATACGAAAGGC
>JAFXLR010000168.1 GCA_017531065.1 Bacilli bacterium | reverse complement strand
GTAGTCCGCCCACTCAAGCTGGCTCTTCGCGTGTTTGGCGATTTCTCTGTCATATGCGAGAGTGGCTTCGATGTAATCCTCTTGCTCTTCTTTGCTTAAATCAGTGTAAGCAAGAAGCTCTAAAGCCATCTCTTTATAGACCTTAAGAAGCTCTGGCCCTTGCTTGTTATCTTCCGCGTAGTAAGTGGTGTCAGGAAGGATGGTGGAAGAACCAGTCAAGATGAAGGAGTGAGCCAAGCTATTCTTCATATCGACATCGACGCCATAGTTGAATGGAAGGCGCATTCCTTTGAGGGAAAGAGCGTGCGCTTTCTCATTTAATTCGGCGATGCTTTTGATGCCTTGGATGACGTGAAGGTCCTTGAGGATTGGCTTAATGCCATCTTCATCTCTCCTTTTGGTATTCATCGCGGCTTTATAGATAGCGATGGCTTTGCCAAAGTTCTCATTCGGAATGGCCTCTTTGCCTTCCGCCATATCTTTGAAGAGCTGCATGAGCATCTTCTCGAGAGCGATATCGAGATCAGCGAATCCGCCGACGCTTGAACGGTCCTCAGGGATGACGGCTTTCTCAAGCCATTCCCCGTTCACGTAGTGATATAAATCGTCTTGTATTCTAATTTTGTTTTCCATGTGTATTCTTTCTCCTCCTATTGGAGCCGCTTTCAATGGTATCGCCTCCTATTTCTTATTCAAGAAATATCTTTTTGAGGCCCATTAAGATATATTTATGAGTATGAACAGATTCCTCGTCGAACCTTCGCCTTTGAAACGTATCGCCTCATATTTCATCGATCTGATCCTGACGATTGCGATCGGATTCGTTCTTTTTGCCACCCTTGGCCAAAGCGTTCTCGCCGATTCATTAGGAGCAAGTGAGGCCAGCAAGAACGCGAGTGACTTCGCTGTCTCTAGTGGGCTTGCCTATTATCCTGATGAAGGGGAAGGACCTCTCGTCTATGAATACGAAGCCATAGACAAAGATGGCAAGAAAGGTTACGAAGCCTATCTCGACCATGTTTGGTATTACTACACGGAATTCCTTAACGTCGCGAAGAACCCTAATGAGAAGGTCGTCGGAAGGAAGAATGGCGATGGCAAAGACTTCGTAAGCGAGGACTATTACCGTTTCTTTTTTGAAGAATGTTTGGGTTTTGCAGGGGATTCTGCGAATTCGAATCCATATTTCGTTTATGCGAAAGAAGGGGAGAACATCCTTCATACATCAAAGCCTGTCCTCAATGCGGAGTATAAGGCTAAGGTCGAAGCGAATGATGAAGACGCTTTAAAACTCCTCCTCAAATACTTCTTTAACGCTGATGGAGTTAATCAAACAGGCCTCTATTTCGACGCCATAAGAGACATGAAGGGAACCGATTATAGTGAGGTCTCAGTCCAGACCTATTACCAGAACGAAGCCCTTCGTTATTCATGGGCAACCTGGGGAGCGGAGGTCATTTGCCTTGCCCCGATTGCCATCATCCTTTTCTTAGTCATCCCTCTTTGTCTCAAAGATGGACAAAGCTTAGGCAAGCTCCTATTTGGTTTAGAGGTTGTCGATGTCAAAGGCTTCAGGATGTCGGTGGTCCAAAAGATATTTAGACCTGTCATCGTCACGGTCTTTCACCTCTTGGCCCTTCTCCCAAATGTGGGGCTAGGCCTTGCCATCTACTTCATCGGCTCAATCGTCTCCTTCCTTATGATGGCCTTAGGAAAGAGGAAGATGAACATCCACGAAAGAATCACCTCGACCATAGTCGTCGACAAGAAGTACTCAATCATCTTCGATGGCCCTCATGAGAAATCGCTTTATATGGAAGAACATCAAATCGATGAATATGGAAACCCTCTCGTGAGAGTGTCAGAATCCGAAGGTCAGCCAACCGTTAACCTAACCAAGGAGGAAGATTAATGAACAAGAAAAGCAAAAACCTTCATATCGCATCAATCATCACTTATTTCTTGCCGTTAATAATGGCTGCAGTCTACTTTGCTCTTATTGTTGCAAATGGATGGACTGGTTATATCCCTTTCTTCATGATCGTCCTTCCGATGCTTCCAGGTCTCTTCCTTTATTTCATCGTTCCGGCTTTCAAGAAAGGCTATTACAAAAAGAAAGATGATCCCGAAGAGAGAAAGTATGCGATCATCACCACATGCATTGAGTGTGGCGCGCCGATGATAATCGAGATCATCCTCTTCATCGTCGTGTTAAATCTTTTCTCTGGCATGCCTCTCCTTTTGCTCGTCAGGACAATCTACATACTCTCTTTCATTCCTTTCCTTATCATCAATATCGCCTTCTGGCGTTCTTTCCCAAAAGAAGAGAAAAAGGAAGTATAGTTAATCTATGGAAATCACCCTCAAAGATCTCTCATATTCCTATAAAGGGCAGTCCGTTGCGGTGGACCATCTTTCATTGAACATCAAAGATGGGACGATGCTAGGCTTACTTGGCCCTTCAGGATGTGGCAAAACCACTCTTCTTAATCTAGTAAGCGGTCTTCTGACTCCTGATTCCGGTGAGGTCTATTTCGGAAAGGAAAACGTCACCCTTCTTCCTCCAGAGAAAAGAGGCATCGGCTATGTTTTCCAAAACCACGCTCTATATCCGCATATGAGTGTTTATGACAACATCAAATACCCTCTCCTCGCTCTTAAAGATAAAACCCTCACCAAGGAAGAGATGGATAGAAGGATCAAGGAAATCGCTTCTCTTGTCCAAATCGAGAAACTCCTTGATAAGAAACCTAATGAGCTTTCTGGTGGTGAGATGCAACGCGCTGCCATCGCACGTGCCCTTGTCAAAAAACCTCATATCCTCCTTCTTGATGAGCCTCTTTCATCTTTAGATGCGTATCTAAGAAAGCAAACCGCCAAAGAGATCAGAAGGATCCAGCAAGAGACAGGAATCACGACCATCTTCGTGACCCATGATCAAAGGGAAGCGATGAGCATTTCCGATGAGGTCGCCATCATGAATAAAGGGTCTCTTGTCCAAATAGGAAAACCAGAAGAAGTCATGGGAAAACCATCCTCTGACTTTGTCAGGGAGTTTCTTCTCGTCGATAATTAATGTTATCCTTGAACGAAATCTTCTCTTGATATATCATAATTCGCGCTGGTCCCTTAGCTCAGTTGGTAGAGCATGGTGCCGT
>JAFXLR010000167.1 GCA_017531065.1 Bacilli bacterium | reverse complement strand
TTAGGGTAGGTGGTCAAAAGTCTTTCATCTTGAACGTATGTGACCTTTAGATCAATCTCTTCTTCAGGGTAGAAGTAGATGATCGGCTTCAAAGGGACAAGGTGATCGTAATCATATGTGTTTGAACAAGTATCCTCTACGCTTGAAGAGGATGAAGTGGCATCTGTCGTCCCACAGCTTCCTAGCAAAAGTCCAAGCAAAGGGAAGATTAACAATTGTTTCTTCATATGCGTTTCTCCTTAGTGTTCGGTTCCGCCCCACTCAGTGACGGTGAAGCCTTTTCTTTCGTAGTGACGAAGCTCTTGCTCTTTTATGGAAGTGGCTTCATCAACCTTCTTGATATGGATGATCGTTCTGATAAGGGTTTCAGGTTCAACGGAGAAGAGTAGAGGACATTCTTCATTCCTTTCCTCGGTCTGCTCAAAGTAGACAAGGGACTTCTCATTGTTTTCAAGGACTGGTAGCCAGAACATGATGAATTCATCGACCTCTCTATTCGTATAGCCAATGAAATCCATCTTTTCCTCTAAGAACGTTATAGCGTTCTCCTTAGTGACATAGAACCCTTCATCGAAGTCACAGACGTAATTAGGTTTCTCATCGAAGAAGAGGGCGTAATACTCTCTATCACTTCCAGGAACAGTGAAGGTTCCATCTTCTTTGAGATGGATATCCCAGCCATCATCATACTTAGGATATGTGGTCAAAAGCCTCTCATCAGAAAGGAATTTGACTTCAAGGTCCATCTCTTTTTCAGGATAGAAGTAGATGATTGGCTTTTTGACTGGTACGTCTGACGCTGGCCTTCCGCACCCTCCAAGTAGGAGAGTGGCAAAAGGAATCAGTAGTAATTGTTTCTTCATAAGGTTTTGCCTCTTTAGTGTTCGATTCCACCCCATTCGGTGACGGTGAATCCGTTTCTTTCATAATGGGTTAAGGTTTGTTCTTGTATATAGGTAGGCTCATTCACTTTCTTGATGTGGATGATCGTTCTGATAAGAGTGTCCGGCTCTACTGAGAAGCCTAATGGGCATTCCTCGTTTCTCTCTTCGGTTTGCTCAAAGTAAACGAGAGATTTCTCATTGCTCTCAAGGATCGGGAGCCAGTACATGATGAACTCATCGGTCTCACGGTTTGTGAATCCCATATAGTCCATCTTCTCTTCTAAGAAGGATATCGCGTTATCTTTGGTAACGTAGAAACCTTCAGTGAAGTTACAGGTATAGTTAGGAACCTCATCGAAGAATAGGGCGTAATACTCTCTGTCACTCTCTCCGGTTGTGAAAGTGCCATCTTCCTTAAGATGGATGTTCCAACCACCTTCATACTTAGGATAGGTGGTCATGAGTCTATCTTCGTCATAGAAAGTAACGGTAAGATCCATTTCTTCCTCAGGGTAGAAGTAGACGACTGGCTTTTTTACTCCAGGAGGGAAGTCTGGAACGTGTATGCTTGAGCTTGATTCTTCCTCTTTGCTGCTATGGCTAGATGAAGCGGAAGTAGAAAGACTGCTAGAACTCTCTTCTAAGGATTCGGTCCCTTGAGTAGATTCGCTGACGCTCGTCCACAAAGGTTCTGGTGTGCCGTCTGGCGGAATAAGCTCCTCGTGGCCACAACCGACAAGCAAAAGAGCGAATAAAGGGAATAAGAGTAATTGTTTCTTCATATACGCTTTCCTCCTTTAGTGTTCGACGCCACCCCATTCGGTGACGGTGAATCCAGTTCTTTCGTAATGGGTCAATGCCTGTTCTTTGATTGTGGTGGCAGCATCAACCTTCTTGATATGAATCATGGTTCTGATGAGGGTGTCAGGCTCAGTTGAGAAGACCAATGGAGCGTCTTCATTCCTTTCCTCAGTTTGCTCAAAGTAGACAAGAGATTTCTCATTGCTCTCAAGGATCGGAAGCCAGTACATGATGAACTCATCGGTCTCTCTGTTGGTAAAACCCATGTAATCCATCTTCTCTTCCAAGAAGGATATCGCGTTTTCTTTAGTAACGTAGAAGCCTTCATCGAAAGTGCACTCATAAGTGGACTCCGCTTCGTAATATAAAGCGTAGTATTCTCTATCGCTTCCAGGGATGGTGAATGTCCCATCTTCCTTAAGATGGATGTTCCAGCCTCCATCGTATTTCGGATATGTGGTGGTGAGCATCTCTTCATTGACGAAGGTGACGCTTAAATCCATCTCTTCCTCAGGATAGAAGTAGATGATCGGTTTTCTCTCGATTGGCTCGCCGCTTCTGCTTTCGATTTCCGCAATAATCGATGAAAGATAATCTTGCATATTGACGGAACTAGAACTTTCCTCCGATGGAGCGGTCGTCATGCCTGAGCAGGTCACGCTTGGATCTGCGCTCGAAAGGCCGATGCTAATTTCGTTAGAGCCTTGTGAAGGCGGTGGCGCGCCACAACCGGCAAGCAAAAGAGCGAATAAAGGAAGTAAAAGTGTCTGCTTTTTCATATGCCCTGTTCCTCCAAAGATTAAGACGACTGAAGGAGCGAAAACCGCTCAAAGAATATTCATGGCTCTAGCCAGAGCCGTAATAGTAGAAGGTTGAGTTACCCATTATTGGTGCGCCAGCTTGATAGTATTTGGTGCATTGCGGGTTGGTGTAGAGGTAGTGGATGCTATATGCCCCTCCGTGCGCGGAATATTCAGGGTGAATCATCTCGCTATAGAACTTACGCATCTCTTCAGTTGTGGTATATAAGGGTTCTCCTGCCTCGATCTTGAATGAAGTATCAAACCTTAGACCGCTTCTTCCGTAAGCGTCCGTAGTGACGTATGACTGATATATCTCAACCGTGAAAGCGAAGATGCGTTCTCTTGGTGTATTTGATGATTCGCTAGATTTTTCTAACGAAGAAGAAGATGAGGTGGTAGCAACGCTCGATTCACTTGAATAGGCTAAAGATGACTCTTCCAAAGATGAATTTGACTCCATCAAAGAAGTTGATGAGCTTTGAACACTAGGGGTGCATGAAGAAAGAAGGAACCCAAGAATCAGCGATGAAGCGATATTTTTTGTTTTCATTCTTTCCAAAGCCTCCTTTGTTAGCCTGACTTTAGCAAAAACCAAATAGCAAATTCAATAATTGTTTTTGAGGCACCCCAAACCCAAAAAAGGCCATGTAAAGGCTTTCATGTATTTTTCTATAGAAAAAGCGTTCAATGTATATAAAATGTGGAGTATGAAAAAAGATTACGTATCCCTCCGTTCTAAATCCTCTCTCAACAAGCATGACATTTTGACCATCTCCGGCCTTGCTAACAAAGACCTGAAGAAAGGCTTCAAAACCATCAATGGCTCCGTCGGTGCTTATTACGACGAAGAGAAGAAGTTCGGAAGGGTCCCAACGATTGAGAACGCCATCAAAGAGAAGTTCTCTGAGAAGATGGCCTATGCCTCAGTCACGGGACATGACGAATATAAGAAAGGCATCCTTAATTACGCTTTCGGGGAAAGACTTAATAGCATCAAAGAGAAGAACGAGATCTTCTTCGGTGCGACATTAGGCGGAACCGGAGCCTTATCGATCGCTTTCAATTTATTCACCGATACCGATAGCCACGTCATCCTCCCAGATGTCATGTGGTCGAATTATAAGCTTATCGCTAGCAAAGCCCATTGCTTACATAGAACCTACAAGCTCTTCGATGAATCCGATAACTGGAATCTCAAGAGCATCATGAACGAAGTC
Organism: Bacilli bacterium; assembly: GCA_017531065.1. Lineage (GTDB taxonomy): Bacteria > Bacillota_I > Bacilli_A > RFN20 > CAG-826 > UBA4951. Next base: position 3,062 of record JAFXLR010000167.1, on the reverse strand, counting down.
GATGATGAGATGGCCAAAAAAGGAAGAGCCGTCCTCCTCATCAATGACCCATGCGAGAACCCAACCGGTTACAGCATGTCCAAAAAGGAATACGAAGATTTATTCGCTTATCTCAACAAGAAAGGCGAAGAAGGGGAGCTCATCGTTTTATTCGATATCGCTTATTACAACTTCTCAGACAGGGAATGCCCTCTCTTTGAGATGCTTGATGGAAGCTTCAACTTCCTCCCAGTCGTTATCTTCTCTTGCTCCAAATCATTCGCCATCTATGGCTTTAGATGCGGTGCGTTCATCGCTTTATGCCCAAATAAAGAAAGCAAAACCGATATCGGCAACGCTTTCAGAGCCCAGGTTAGAGGCACCGTCTCTTCCCCAGTCGGACCAATCCTTCATTCAGTCGGTGATGTCCTTAATGACAAGGAAGCCGTCAAGAAGGTCAAAGAAGAGATCGACACAAACAAGATGGCCCTTGTTGAAAGAGGCACTTACTTAACCTCACTTCTTGATGAAGCGGGCATCAAGCATTACCCATACAAATCAGGCTTCTTCCTTACCCTTAAGGTTGAAAATGCCGTTGCCTTATTCGATTCACTTGCTATGAAACACATCTACATCGTCCCAATCGATGAAGACAAACTTAGGATCGCTTTATCAGGCATCACCAAGTCTGAGTGCTTAGACCTTGTGAACGTTCTTAAGGAGATCTTATAAATAACACACAAACAAAAAATGTCCCCGTTTCCGAGGACATTTTCTTTTTCAGCGTGGAGATTAATTTACTGTTTTGGAGCCTAATGGTTTAATTATCATTAAAGAATCAAAATACGGAGGCTTTTTTCATGGACTCGAATTTCAAGTCATATAAAGGGCTCGTCGATAGGCACCTTAATATTTTTTGTGGCTATGGGAACGATCATTTGGAGAACAACATCACCAAGGCCTTCGTTAATGTTTTGAATTCTCTTTCTTATCCAGATTTGAAGAATGTTCTGGAAAAACTCATTGGGGTTGATTTGCCCAATGAGGCTCATGCCGATTTCTATTTGCAAACGCAGCCTCCTCGCGACGTTATCGAATCCTTCCGAGAGGATAAAAGAATACTGTTTGCCTTTTCGCCAACCGGAAAAAGCTATCCGGCTCCCAAAGGCTTGGACTGCAACGATAGGGAAAAGGTGAAAGAGTTCTTGCGTGAAGTGGTATGCAAAGAGAACCCAGGATTAGGAAACGATGATATTAAAGCGGAAGTCGAAAAACGCTGCGAAGACTTCTTTTCCATCCACGATCATGAATCCATACCAGACGGCTGGATTCTGATCTATGAAGAAGACGTTCCAGCCTTGCTCATTGCGATGGAAGACAAACTATATGATCTGAATCCATACCAATTAAAGAATCACCTGATCAACGGCATGTTTTGCTCGGAGGCTCATGCGCCTGTTTATTCGACGTTTGAGGCCATTGCAGCAGCGCTTGATTCCACAAATACCTATTTGGCGGCCCAATTCCATGAATACTTAACAATTCTTGGTTACCTCAAACTTGAACTGAGCCTCGTCGAAGCTGCTCAGATTGACAAGGAAATAAGATGGAGGTTTTTAACCGCGCCAACTCAGCGCATCCTAGGCCGTCTATTCCCTGAAAACGAAGTGGATTTAAGACACAACAAGACCCCTCGTATAAGAGTCGACTATCCCGTTTTGAAGGAAATCAATTTGGAAATGAAGGATGAGGGACTACGTTTCTCGATGGCTTTGGGCTCAAAAAAAGATCCTGCCATCAACTTTTTCAATAGTTTCTCTATCGAAGATTTAAATGCCCTTTCCAGGATTAAGCATGTTGAAAAGCCGTGTCAGACCTTACATGGTTTATTTTTGCGTGGCAGGAACACGGCTTATCTCCAATATGAGGAATTCAAAGGGAGCTACGAAGATTATTTCCTATACTGGAAAAGGCACATCGATGATATCCATGTCTATAATCCACCACGTGACTGCGTTGCCAGTTATGAAAAAATGGAGAAGGAAGGGCTTATAGAAAAAGCCACAGTGGAAAGGCTTATGGATTACTATGGAGCGAAAAAACTGCCTGTCTCCTTAGTCCCCGAAACAGTCTTCAACATTTTCTGGAGCTATGAGGATATCTCAAAATACGAAAGCGATTATGAACTAGCCCATTCAATGAAAGCGACCTTGGATGGGTTCCTTAGCATCATTTCTAATGCCATGCATAAATAATCAAAAACCAGGAGGAACTACAAATGGATTTGGTATTTGATAAAGAAAAAATTGAAGCGGCTAGTTGGCCTGGTGTCAGGAAAGAAGACATTAAGTTCAAAGCCTGGATTGATTATAGAGACATCAAGCCAGGTATGCGAATCATAGATGCCTTCATGCTTGATTCAGGAGACGATGATTATATCGATCTCCCTGGTGTTGTGACTAACGTCGAATATGGCGATTTCAGTGACGCGGAATTCATTTTCCATTGTAGATATATCTGTCAGTTATTGAAGTATGATGGAACTGTTCTTGAGGAACAAACCACAACGACTGGCAGGGATGAGGACATCGAAAATGGCGACGTTGGTGTATTCGCCTACTTCAAGTCGGAAGAAGAGGTTGCTTCGTTTGGCTTGAAACCGAGCAATTTGGAACCTGCAGACTTGTAACAACAAGAAACAAAAAATGTCCCCGTTTCCGAGGACATTTTCTTTTTGCTTTTGTTTATTCGAACTCAATGGTCGAAGTTGGCTTATCGGTCGCATCGAATAAGACGCGGTTGACGCCTTTGACTTCGTGGGTGATACGGTAAGCAACCTTTCTGATGAGACTCATTGGGATATCAGAGACTTTGGCAGTGCAGAAGTCAATCGTATCGACCGCTCTTAAGGCAATCGCGTAGTCATAGCTTCTGTCACCATCGGCGATACCAACTGATTTGATGTTGGTAAGGACGGCGAAGTACTGTGATGGGCGTTTGATTCCGCTCTTCTCAATCTCTTCTCTCCAGATGAGGTCAGCATCACGGAGGATGTCGAGTTTCTCCTTGCGGAGCTCACCAAG
>JAFXLR010000166.1 GCA_017531065.1 Bacilli bacterium | reverse complement strand
GACCATCGCAACCGTCGCGGCCCCAGCCAAAGAAACCATCGCCATCACCAATGCCGAAGAGAGTCTCTCAATCGAAGTGGGGGATACCCTCCAAATTACCTCAGAGACGACTGGGCTTACTTATCTCTCTAGCGATGAGACAGTCGCAACCGTCGACGAAAATGGTCTTGTCACCGGCGTTGCTACCGGACAAGTCAAGATCACTGCCAAGAAAGATGGCATGTATGGCGCTAGAGTCACCATCAACGTCACTCCTAAGAAAGCAGTTGGCGAAATCCAGGTCGAAGCCGAAACCGGGGTCCCCGAAGATGGCGCCAGCAAAGCTACCACCCCATGGAGCATGGGTGGAGGTACCCCAGCAAGCGGAACCACTATCTCCACTTGGCCAGCTGGCGAGACCTTAACCGTCACCTTCGAAGCCACCGAAGCCAAGGCCATGACCCTTTATATGACTGGCAAACCAAAGATGAATAGCTCTTACCAGTACGAAGACATGGATCTTGGAGCGGCAGTCAGCCTCAAGTTCAACAACGCCGATGTTTCTCTTACTGGCAAAACCCTCCCAGCCCAAGCCTTATCAAGTGGTTGGGGCGCGGATTATGTCCAGGTCGAACTTGGCACCGTCAATGTCACCGTTGGCACTAACACCATCGCGATGACCGCTATTGAAGACGGACCAGAGCTTGACTACTTCTCTCTTAAGCCAATCGTCGCTTAATAGATATCCTTTCAGGGAAAAGGGGGGCCAAAAGGCTCTCCTTTTTTCTTGCCCAAACATCAAAAACCCATGCAAATCGGAATGATATTGCTACAAAAGGCTCTTTTGTGTAACCTTATGGTTATGCTTATTGCTTCTATCATTTCTATTGTTCTACTTCTCATCAGCTACCTTCTCATAATCATCTTCGGTTTACGTTTGAAGAATAACCCTTATGAACTCATGACTTCTTCCCCTCGTTGGGTCAAGGTAACGAGTCACGTCTTCTTCGTGATCGGAATCGTTCTTGCCAGCGCTTCTTTTCTTAACATCGAGTATCCGACCGCTATCTCGCTTCTGGTTGTTGGTATCTTCGTCGCCCTTTTCGGTCTAGCGTTCTTATTTTTCTTCACTTTTCAATACGAAGCCATCAAAGGGGATTCGGTCTTCATTAGGAGATTCATCAGAGTCAAAGAAATCAAAATCAAGGATATTGCCTTCATTAACGCTTTGTATAGCGGTTACGTCATTACCTGCAAAGATGGTTCAGTATTCTCGATTTCATCTCGGACGCAAAAAGTCGCTGATTTCATCAAAATTGTCAGCGAAAGAAAGAAGGAAGGTATCGCCGAACCTGATTCTATAGACGAGGCAACCACCGAGGAATCAAGCTTTTCCGAAGTCGGCAAAGAGATCAGGAACATGATTCCTGCCATGCAAAAGAATTCGCGAATCATGACCGTCGCTATGATCGTTACCTTGATTCTCGTTCTTAGCCTTTTGGTGGTGCTTTCTTATGTGATGTCTGATGAGCTGGAGTGGATGGTGCTCTTGTTTTTTGCGGTCCTTGTCGGCGTGATTACGCTATCGTTGATCCTTTTAATCCTGCCAAGGATGAAGAAACAGTACGAAAATGACCTTAATCAAAACGACGAGTATCTAGGCAAAAAATATCTTCTTCTCTCGAAAGACGTCAAAGGCGCGGCGAAAAGAAGATTCAAAACAAAGCTCAAAACCTGCATCCCAATTGCGTGTGGAATGCTTGCGGTCGCCGTCTTCACTGGCCTTATCTCCTCGTTCCAAAAACCAGTGGAGAAGAGCGATCTCATCCTTGTAAGCGGCAAATTCGAATATGTTAGGTATTTTAATGACGATTGTGCGATCGGACTCAAAGATGATCCGGTTGAGTATCGTATCAGCAGCATCGAGATTAAAGAGCTGGACAAGAGCTTTAAGAAAGAACTTAAAGAAGGCGACACCGTCTATCTCTACGTTGATGGAACAAGAGAAAACCATTCGTTTGAATACCAAGGCAAAACCGCTTGGAACTACGCCTACGTTTTTAAAACCGATTCAAAGACCTATTTGTCCTATGAAGGGTATTTAAGAGCAAACGCGAGAAATACGCGTATAGGGTTCATCATCTGCTACGTCTCTTCGGGAGCGACCATCATCGCACTAGGCTCCATCCCTTTCGCCTACTTTAAATACAAAAAAGACGCCAAGAAAGAGAGAATCGAGCTTTAATCTCCCTTGATGGCGTAACGTGTTATTTGCCATCAAACCCTTCCTGAACTGCAAATATTTTCTGTTTTTGCGCTTTGAAAATGCATTTAGGATTTCTCTCAAAAAGAAACATAGTAAAATGACCGCATGAACTATATTGAAAAAATCACCGCCCTCTTTGAGAGGCTCGACAAAACTAACATCAAAAAGATCCCTTATGGCGAGAATAACGAAATCTTCGCCAAGATCGAAAATACAAACCTCACGGGCTCAATAAAAGATAGGCCTGCTCTTATGATGATGCTTGATGCCGCGAAAGCGGGGCTCATCAAAGATGACACCATCTTCATCGAGGCTACCTCTGGCAACATGGGTATCTCTATTTCCTATCTTGCCAAAGAAATTGGTCTTCAGGCCAAAATCGTCATGCCAAGTTCCATGTCCGTTGAAAGACGCGAGATGATCCAGAAGAACGGTGGAGACCTTCTTCTCATTAATGGTGGCATGAAACAATGCGAAGATGAGGTCGAAAACCTCCTCAAAACCAACCCAAATTACCTTAAGCTCTCCCAATTCGAGAACCTTTCGAATCCGAAAGCACATTATGAGACGACCGCTCCTGAGATTGCTTCCTTTGGCGAGTTCGACTACATCGTCATGGGCATCGGCACTGGCGGAACCATCTCTGGCGTTGGAAAATATTTCAAAGAAAAAGGCTTTGCCACCAAGATGATCGGCGTTGAGCCAGAAGCATCGCCTCTTCTTACTAAAGGCCAGGCTGGCCCTCATAAGATTCAGGGCATCGGTGCGAACTTCATCCCAAAGACCCTTAATAGAGAAATCATCGACGAAATCATCGACGTCGATGGGGATAAGGCCATCGCCTTTGCGAAAGACCTCAAAGAAAAAGGCATCTCCGTCGGCATTTCTAGCGCTGCGGCCTTACTAGGCGCTTTAGAAATCGACAAGAAGGAAAAAGGAAAGAAGATCCTCGTGGTCTTCCCAGATAACGGAAACAGATACAATGGAATCATCTAGGGTATTCAAAAACGAAAGAAGACCTCATTATGAGGAACTCGCCAAATTCATGGACCTCATGAAGAGGTATCTTTTCCCTGGCGCTTTCGATACGATTCACGAAGGGGTGGAAGAGCATAAGAAAAGCCTTCTTTCCCGCATCAAAAACACCTTCCTCGAATACATCTCTAACGACGAAAAGAAGTGCGAGGCTTTCTTAAAGAGAATCCCAACGATCGAAGAGGAATTATACGCTGACCTCGACTTTTTCTTCGAAAGCGACCCAGCATGCGAATCGCGCCTTGAAGTCGTTTACGCTTACCCAGGCTACCAAGCCATCGTCTATTACAGGATATCCCACGCCCTTTATGAGCTTGAGATTCCATACATCCCTCGCATCATTTCCGAGACCGTCCATTCAAAGACGGGCATCGACATCCATCCAGGCGCGAAGATCCTTTCTCCATTCTTCATCGACCATGGAACCGGCATCGTTGTCGGAGAGACCGCTGAGATCGGTAGACGCGTGAAGATATATCATGGCGTCACCTTAGGCGCTTTATCTCTTAAGGAAGGTAGGGCTTTAAGCGGCAAGAAACGCCACCCAACCATCAAGGACAACGTCACCATCTATAGTGGCGCCTCCATCTTAGGAGGGGACACCGTCATCGGCGACAATGTCACCATCGGTTCAAACGTCTTCATCGTCAACTCCGTCGTTGAGGATACGACCCTCATATACACAAACGACTCAGTCAAAACAATCAAGTAGGGGAACAGCCATGAAAAAAGTAACAGTTATCACTTCTTCGCTAAGAGCAAAAAGCACCTCCAAAACCCTCATGAATGAGATGGTTAGGGGCCTAAAAGAGCATCATGAAGTCAAAATCATCGACATTTCCCGCATGAATCTTAGGTACTGCATCGGCTGCATGACTTGCCAAGACACTGGGAAGTGTGTTCAGAATGACGATGTCAAAGACGTGATTGAGGACGTTAACGGCGCAGACACCCTCATCTTCGTCTCGCCTATCTATTATTATTCGATCTCCGGTCAGCTTAAGACCTTCTTAGACAGAATGAATCCTCTTTACCCAAGGGAAGATAGGAAGTTCAAGGAAGTGTACGCCCTCTTCACATGCGCTGATGATGATCCAAAGGCAACCGAAAAGCCAACCGTCGCAATCGAAGGCTGGGTTGAATGCTTCGACGGGGTCGAATATAAAGGTTCCTATGATGGCCTTGCTCTCAATGAT
>JAFXLR010000165.1 GCA_017531065.1 Bacilli bacterium | reverse complement strand
CCTCCATATCGATATGCAAGAAGTGGGGCAGCGTTCCATGTACATGCTCATCGACCTCATCAAAAACGATCTCGTCGATAAGAGCTACCGATTCGAACATCTTGTCACTGAGCGTTCCAGCACCATCAAGAGATAGAATTAGCAAATCAAAAGGCCTCAATCACGAGGCCTTTTCTTTCATTGTTAATCCTAATCGATGTACTGAATCTTATTGAACTTCATGACGTATTCGACAAAGTCGCGTTCTGGGATTGGCTTCGAGAAGAGGAAGCCCTGGATCATCTCGGCACCGAACTTGATGACGAGGTTCTTTTGCTCTTCTGTCTCAACGCCTTCTTGGATGGTGTGGAAGGAGAGAGAATTCATCGTCTCATAAGTGCTAGCGAGAACTGCTTGCCCAACTTCGCCTTCCTCAGCGGATAAAAGGAGGGAACGGTCGAGTTTGATATTCTTGAACTTGTTCGTCATAAGACGGGTGAGATTAGAGTAGCCGGTTCCATAATCATCAAGGGAGAGAGGGAATCCGACTTTTGCAAGGTTCTGGATACGTTCAACGAGCTCAGCATTGTTATCGGCTTCTGCGGTTTCGGTAACCTCAATATTGATGAAGGAAGGTTGAATTCCATATCGGTGAGCCGTCTCAAGGAATCTTCCTGGAAGGTCTTTTTCAGGAAGCTGATAGACGGAAAGGTTGATTTCAATCCATTCGATTCCAAGGTTCTGGACTTCATTATTCCTAGCAAAACGGCATGCTTCTTCAAAAACCCAGTGTCCAAGATCGATGATGGTTCCATTCTCTTCGGCGACAGGGATGAACTCATCTGGGCCAATGAAACCGAGCTCTGGATCGATAAGACGGAGAAGACCTTCAGCAGACACAATCTTGTTGCGTTTAGCATCCCATATTGGCTGATAGAAGAGCTTGAAGTTGTTGTTCTTTAAGCCACGGGCGATTGCGCCTTCGATTTGGCTTCTACGCTTGATGAACTGAAGGGAGATGCTCTTACGGACATCGACCTTATTCTGGGTCTTGGTGTTCTTGGTGATGAATAAGTAGTGGAGCTGGCCTGGGTCATCGATGTCATGAGGAACAGAAGCGACGGTGATGCTCCATTTAGGAGAGACCTCGATATCTCCATGTCCCCAAGGCTCTTTGAATCTTTCTTCTAACCTTTGGGTGATGTGATCAATTTCGTCTTTTCCATTTTCATAAACCGTGATGCCGAAAGCACCGTTGGTGAGATGGTAGACATACTGAGCTTTGCAAACTGAGGTGAGGAATCTCGAAATCTCAATCTCAATAGCGTTATAGCTGGCATTTCCAAGCATCTCAAGGAACTGGAAATAGTCAGGGGATTTGATGGTGATGATCGTGTATTTACGTCTAGCCGCCATCGCGGTCGCGTTGTCGTTAAAGAAAGCAATCTCGTTATAGAGGCCGGTGTTCTGGTTGATGATCTCGTTGTCGCTTTCTAGCAACAAGAGCAGACCAAGAATCGCCATGGATTCGAAGAGAGTCTCAAACTTGACGTCTGCCCAGATGGATTGAAGAACGACGCCCACGATGACGAGGGAATAGAACAAGGAAAGGGAAACGATCTTTTTGGTGTTGACCGCACGTATGTTTCTGATGAAGGCATAGAGGCTATAAGCGACATAAAGGAAGGCGAGGACATAAAGGGCAACTAGGAAATCGCCTCTGTGGTAGAGATATCCGCCTTCTGACGTAATAAGAACGGTATATATCGGCCTTGTCTCCATCGGGAAGAAGAGGTTGGCGATATTGAAAAACTCAGCAAGGAAAACCGGAGTCCAGTAAAGAAACCAAATCGTTTTCTTACGACCAACGAGGGTACCGTTAAGGGAAAGGACATATAAACCAAACGATGGAGCAAGGAAGGTATGGAAAGCGAAGAAGACGAACTCGCTTAGTAAGAATGGCCAATAAAGACCGTCGCCTTCTTTTCCGAAAGTAGTGAAGACTTCCTCGAAGATGCCAGTGAGAGGGCAGACGACGCAGCTAATGCAGATGATGAGGTAGGTGGCATGCTGAACACGTGAAAGGTTCTTCCTTAAAGAAGACACGAGACAGAAAACCGCTACAGCAAAGGCGCTGAAAGCAAGTCCGGCATTAATATTTAACTGCGTGAACATTACCTACAACGTAAGCCACGATTTTACGTTTGTCAAATGTAACGCCTCTTTTTATATAAGGAAAAGAAGGAAGAATAATGAACTTCTCGAAACATCAAAATCCCTTGCAAAAACAGCATATTCTTCAGAAATTGCTAAATCTTTTTCCGATATTGCTAGAATTAACTTTTTATTCGTTTAGAATAAAGCACATGAGGAATAACTAATGGAAAACATTGTTGACGATCTCAATTACCGCGGACTCATTGAACAATACTCGAACGAAGAAAACGTCCGCAAACTCTTATCTAGCAAACAGACCATCTATTGCGGCTTCGACCCAAGCGCCGCCTCTATGCACGTGGGCAACTACGTCATGATCTCGATTCTCAAGAGGCTCCAAAAAGCCGGCCATAAGATCATCGCCCTTGTCGGCGGTGCGACTGGCATGATCGGAGACCCATCTGGCAAATCCAAAGAAAGGAACCTCCAGTCCATGGACGTTCTTAGAGCCAACACCGAATCGATCAAGAATCAGCTCGAAAGATTCATCGACCTCTCTGACCCAGAGAAAGGCATGATCGTGAATAACTACGATTGGCTTGGCAAGATGAGCATGCTCGACTTCCTCCGTGAATACGGCAAGTTCTTCTCGGTCAATTACATGCTCTCAAAGGAAATTGTCTCTTCCCGTCTTGAATCGGGAATCTCTTTCACCGAATTCTCATATCAGATTCTCCAATCTGTCGACTTCTATCACTTACGTAAGACCGAAGGCGCTTCGATCCAGATTGGCGGAAACGACCAGTGGGGGAACCTCACCTCTGGTTTAGAGCTCATCAGAAAGCTCGATGGCGATGAAGCTGAAGCGGAAGTCATGACTGCCCACTTAATCACCCGTGCCGATGGCACGAAGTTTGGCAAGTCCGAGCAAGGCGCTCTCTTCCTTGACCGTAACCTCACTTCCCCATATCAGCTCTATCAGTACTTCATCAACACCACCGATGAAGATGCTGTCAAATACCTTAAGGTATTCACCTTCTTAAGCCACGACGAAATCGAAGACGTCATCCGTGAGCACCTTGCCAACCTTGGCATGCGCGTCGCTCAGAAGAAGCTCGCCTACGAAGTCGTCAAAGATATCCATGGCAAAGATGCCGCTGACGAAGCGGTCAACATGTCGAGCGTCCTCTTCACCGGTGCGGTTCAGAATCTCACCGCCAGCCAGATCGAAGAGATCCTTGGCTCCCTCAAGATGAAGCTCCCAGCGGAAATCAACTTGGTTGATCTTCTCGTTCTCCTTGGCGCTGCCAAGTCCAAGACCGAGGCTCGTACCTTCATTAGCCAGAACAGCGTTTCCATCAATGGCGAAAAGGTCACTGACGCGATGAAGAACTACACAATTGCCGATGCCATGGCAGGAAAATACTTAATTGTAAGGCGCGGAAAGAAGAACTACTATTTAGGTGAGTTCTAAAATATTTAGAAAAGGAGGCCAATCATGAAAAAAGGTTTCACATCCAAATACCTCATCTCAGCAAGCATGCTCCTTGTTTTGGCTTCGTGCGATGGCGGCAATCAGCCAGTTAATACCAGCGCTGAAACTACAAGTGAGCCAGATACCTCTTTAGCAAGCCTTGAATCTTCACTCGAAGGATCTACCGCAATTAATCCGTCATCTCCTTCTTCCTTAGAAAGCAGCGGCAGAGGAACCTATAACACCAGTGTCCTCGAGAACGCTTTCGAAACCTCAATGAGCAAGAATGGGATGAGAATGGTCACCACCCAACCAAAGCTTCAGTTAGGCCTTTCATCCTATACAGTCCTTGGAACCTCTCCAAACTTCAATTTGGTCAAAGGCTCCACCAACAATGTCGTTCTCCAAGCCGATTCGCAAACCCTTGAGATGACAAAGAACTCTCTCCTTGGTCTCACTGGCATGCGCTATAACTGCAACAACATCTCCCTCGTTGCAGGTGCCCTTTCCTTAGCAGGTGCCGCTTTCCCAGCGACTAGCCTCATCAATCAGGACGCTAATCTCTATTACAAAAACAACACCTTTTATTGGGACTTCCTTGATGAAAACGGTCAGGAATGCACCGGTCTCTCTGGCTTAATGGTTCTTGCCTTTGAGGCAATGATATCCGCCTCAGGCGAAACAAGCGATATCGATTTCCAGCACAAAGGAAAATATGAGCTTGATAGCTCTACAGCATCGCTTCTTTCTATCCTCACCAGCAGCTATGCCACTAGCGTCATTTGGAGCAGTGGCATCGATCCTTTGATCCAATCCCTCTGGAAGGGTGGTGCCGATATCACGGTCATCCAATCAAGACAACTCAATGAGACTGTCTATGACATGTCCATCAAGACGTTCGATCCAAGCGCCCTCTTCGGCAGCGCTTCCGACTTGACTTCATCTGGCGTTGGCTCCTGAGTCGGTGGATTAACCGATAGCCTTCCAGTCGATGTCTCGTCTGCCACCGATAATCTCGATGAGGATTATTTCTCCTCATTCCTCTTTGAGCTTCGCTTTAGCTACACCGTCAATTCCCTCAAGTCGATGACCACGATTCTTAGTGCGACTACCGACAGCACCGAAGTCGAAGAAGGCATCCTTGATGAGGAAAACCTTGAAGCAGGTCAAACCAAGATGGGACTTGATACCATCCAGATGAGCCAAAGCACCGCCTTCACCTTCGACAACAATATCACCATCGCTTACCCATCCTTCGATACTTATGTCCTTCAGGAACTTCCTGTTGAAGAGGAGCCAATCGTTGAACCTATTTCTTCTGAGACAGTGAGCTCTGAACCAACAGCTTCAGATCCTGTTGCTTCTGAGCCAACCACATCAGAGCCTCTAGGAAGCGAATAGAAAACATCATAAATAAAGCCCTGCAAAACGCGGGGCTTTTTTATTAATATCCTCAGCAAATCAATAACATTTGGTAGGGGAAGTGCAAGAAAAAAGCGACCCATCGAAGGATCGCTTTTGCTACTTTTTCTAACAGATTATAGAAGTCTGTTGTAGTACTCGATGATCATCGCTTCGTTGATGTCTTTTGGAAGCTCGTTGCGTTCTGGAAGACGGGCGAAGGTACCAGCGAATTTTTCAGCGTCAACAGTGACGTAGGCTGGGAGGGTTGGTTTGCCCTCGAAGGACTCTTTGACGACCTTGAGTGGTGAATCCTCCTTGAGGGTGATGACATCACCGACGTTGCAGAGGTAGGAAGCAATGTCGACTTTCTTGCCATTGACCTTGATGTGGCCGTGGTTGACAAGCTGACGGGCACCAGCACGGGTGCGGGAGAAGCCCATACGGTAGACTAAGTTGTCGAGTCTGCTCTCAAGGATACGGAAGAAGGCTAAACCAGTAACGGTCTTTTCTTTCTTAGCGATGAGGAAGAGGCGGCGGAACTGTCTCTCGTTGATGTTGTAGAGCTCTCTGAGTTTCTGCTTCTCAGCTAACTGAGCGCCGTACTCGGATGGCTTTCTCTTTCTGTCTTGGCCATGCTGACCTGGGCCATAGGCTCTCTTTTTGAGTTCGTCACCGGTCTCTAAAAGAGAAAAATTGAGATGACGGGACTGTTTCCATTTGGAACCGACGTATTTGGACATATTTCATGTCTCCTTTCTTTGCGGGAACAAGATTGGAGGGTTATTTCCGCTTCCCGGGTGTCATTCACTTTCAGTGACGGTAGCACGTCCTTACTTTACAATTAACGAATGACGTCAGGCGGAAGCATAACAACCTGCTAGCTCACGCGAGGATTACTATAGTAAT
>JAFXLR010000164.1 GCA_017531065.1 Bacilli bacterium | reverse complement strand
TGCCTCGGCCTATCTCGCCAAAGGCGACGCCAAGCAAGCCTTCAATATCCTTAACGCCCATCGCGACGAGCTTTATAAGGTCAATCCCCTCAAGACGATGAAGAGCATTTTCGAGCTTCGTTTCATCCTCAAGGAATTCGAGGAAGCCTATGACGATTTGGAGCATTTCGAGAATCTTCCATATGTCTCCCAAGAAGTGGAGGAATACCTTCACGCCCTCCCAAAACTCATCAGAACCGAAGAGAGGAACGCAAACCTCTCCGACAAATATAGCGAAGAGGAGATAATCGAGAAGCTCTCGGACAAATCCGACGATTACGAGATCATCTCAACCCTCAATATCATCGGCCCTTGGAAGGCCAAGGATTATATCCCTTCCCTCTTGGCTTTGGTGAGGGGTCAGAAGTCGTCGCTAGTGAGGACGTACGCCCTCATGTATCTCATCGCAGCCAAATACGACAAAGAGATCGCTTTCTTTAAGAACGGCAAGACTTTCAACATCGTCCCGGCGAGAATCGACCCCCCATTCACCGGCAAGGAATTCGAGGATTTTAGGGCGAAACTCGACGAGGCTATCAACGACCCATCCGTCTCTAACGTCGCCAAAAAGCTTCTCAACGATTACATCTTCGAGCTTTTCCCAGAGACCCTGCCTCTTGAAAAGGAAGGCGACGTCTACTTAATGGCGTTCTCCGCTTTGGCGCACGAATACCTTTCTAGCGAATTCGATCTCCTTAAGGAGTGCGAAGAAAAAGGCCTTAATGCCGATGCGGTGAAGGCCCTCATCGAAAAGGTAAAAGAAGTCCGTAAGGCAGAAAGCACTCTCCATTACTGATAATTTTTCAAAGTATTTGTTAACTATCGTAAGATAGGCTATATTTATTCAGTTGCAAAAACTAAAGAGGTTTTGAATATGAAACACACCATTGAACAAATTACCCCTTCCCGCGTTAAGGTCACCGTCGACCTTGAGAAGGAAGTTTGGGTCGAGGCGCAAGAGAAGGCCTTCAACAAGGTCAGCGCCAAAGTCAGCGTCCCTGGCTTCCGTCCAGGCAAGGCTCCAAAGAACCTTCTCAAAGAGAGAGTCAACCAAGAAGCCGTCTACAATGAGGCCATCGATTCCGTGTTGAACCCAACGTTCGCCGAGATCATCAAAGAAACCAAGGTCCGTCCTTTCTTCCGCCCAGAAGTCGCCATCACCAAACTCAGCGACACTGAGCTTCAGTTAGCCTATACCATCATCACCGTCCCAAGCGCCAAACTCGGTGCCTACAAGGGACTTAAGGCCGACCGTCCAGCCGATGCCGTCACCGATGCCGAAGTCGATGCAGCAGTGGCCAGACGTTTCGAGAGCAATGCCGAACTCGTTCTTGTCGAGCGTGAAGCCAAGATGGGCGACACCGTCACCATCGACTTCAATGGCTTCCTCCCAGATGAGAATGGCAACCTCAAGCCATTCGAAGGCGGCAAAGCCGACAACTACACCCTCGTCCTTGGCTCCCATTCCTTCATCCCTGGCTTCGAAGAGGCCGTCGTTGGCATGAAGAAAGACGAATCCAAGTCCTTCAAAGTCACCTTCCCAACCAACTACGTCAAGGAACTCGCCGGCAAAGAAGCCCAGTTCACCGTCGTCCTTCACGAAGTGAAAGAGAAGAAAGTCCCAGCCGCTGACGACGCTGCCGTCAAAGAGCTTGGCATCAAAGAAGTGACCACCATCGCTGAACTCAAAGAGTTCGAGAAGAAGAACCTTCTTGAGCGCAAAGTCCGTGAGAGCGAAGACAAGTTCTATAACGCCATCTTGAACCAGATCGTCGAAGGCGCCACCTTCACCCTCGACCAGGACATCATCGCCAACGAAGCCGCCCAGAGTGAGAACAACCTCAAGAAACAGATTGAGCAGAACGGCCTCACCTTCGAGCAGTACCTCGAAATCACCGGCTCCAAGATCGAAGATCTCCGCGCTACCTTCATGAAGCAAGCCGAAGCCAACCTCAAAGGCTACATCGTCATGAACGCCATCGCCGAAGCTGAAGACTTATTCATCAAAGATGCTGACGTCGATGCCGAAGTCAAAGCCATGGCTGAGCAGTACAAGATGAAAGAGGAAGAAATCCGCGGATTCATCAACCGTGACCTCGACGGATTCAAGAACAACCTCTTCCAGAAGAAAGTCCGTGGTTGGATCATCGCCAATTCCTCTAGCGCCGGCGCCAAGAAAGCCGCTGCCAAGAAGGAAGAAGCTCCAGCCGAAAAGAAGACTGAGAAGAAAGCCGCTCCTAAGGCCGCTGCCAAGAAACCAGCCGCCAAGAAGGCCAGCAAGTAAGGCTTAAGCCAAAGATTTATGGGGTCTAGCGAAACAACTAGACCCTTTTCTATACTTTCTGAGCATATTTCTAGCACTCTAGTATTGAAAGTGCTAATACTATCCTTATAATAAGGACAAGGAGGAAAAACATGGACAACGAAGTAGAAAACACCAATACCTTAGTCCTGCCTTTGCTCGTAACCCGCGGACTTGTGGTATTCCCAAATATGACAGAGTCGATTGAAGCCGGAAGACCTTATAGCGTCAAGGCCATCGACGTTGCCAGACGTGATAGCAATTCCCTTCTTTTCGTAGGCGTGCAGCGCCAACTCCAGAAAGATGAAGTGACAGGGGAAGAGGATGTCTATATGACAGCCACCCTTTGCCGCGTAGTGAATTTCGTCAATGCCAACGGCGTCTACCGCATCCGCGTGATCGGTTCGAAGCGCGTGGCTTTGACTAACCTTAGATTCGATGATGGCACTTGGAAGGCCGAAGGAAAGGTCATCCCTGATCTTTTAGGCGACCAAAACGAAGAAACCGCCCTCATCAGACGCATCGTCAAAGCGGTTGAGCAAACCCCAGCCATCGCCCACGATATCCCTAAGAGCGCCCTTAACGCACTTGGAAGAGGCGAGACCCCAAACAATATCGGCGACACACTTGCCGCCTATCTCAATTTCAGCATCGAGGACAAAATCGAGATCCTCGGAGAGCCAGAGATCAACAAGAGACTCTTAAAGATCGCTGAGCTTCTCAACGAAGCCCAAACTGTCAGCGAAATCGACAAAAAGCTCGATGAGACCGTCAGAAGCCGCGCTGAGAAATCACAGAAGGAATACATCCTCCGCGAGAAGATGAAAGCCATCCGCGATGAGCTTGGCGAAGGCGACAACGAGGAAAGCGACATCGACGCCATCAAAAAGAAAGTGGCGGAGAACCCATATCCTCAGAACGTCAAAGACAAGGTCACCAAAGAGCTCAAGCGTTTCCAGATGATGCCAGAGGCTTCTTTGGAGAGCTCTCTCATCCTTAACTATATCAATACCCTTCTCAATGCCCCATGGTATGAGAAGACCGAAGACAACGACGACCTCGACAACGTCCAGAAGATTCTCGATGAGGATCACTTCGGACTCGACAAGGTCAAGAAGAGGATCATTGAGTA
>JAFXLR010000163.1 GCA_017531065.1 Bacilli bacterium | reverse complement strand
TTGACGGCATCGATATCGAAACCGACACCATCATCGCTTACCACCACGACATAAGCGTCACCATCTTCATAGGTCTTGAAGGTAAGGGTTCCACCTTCGATTTTCTTCAAGATGCCGTGCTTTATGGCATTCTCAACGATTGGCTGAATGGATAAGGCAGGGACCATGAAGTCCTTTGTCTTGATGTCATAGATGACCTTTAGTCGGTCTTCGAACCTCATCTCCTCTAAAGAGACATAGGTTTCGATATGTCTTAATTCATCTGAGAAATGGACTAAGCCTTCTTTTGTCAAGGAAGAGAGATTAGCCCTCAGATAATCAGTGAAATGGTCTAAGCCTTGCTGAGCTTTGTTTGGGTCGATCTCGATGAGGGTCGAGATTGAAGCGAGAACGTTATAGATGAAATGAGGCTGGATCTGAGAAATCATGATCTTCACTTCTGCGTCTTTGATTTTCTTTGCTTCATCGGCGAGTTTTATGTTCTTTCTCACGTTGACAAAGAGGAAAAGGATCTGAACGCCGATGATTATTGAGAGATAAGCGATCGCATAGCCTGGCAAAGCGTTTTGGATGAGGATGCCAATAAGCGGCAAGACGCAATACACGGCGAAGGAAATCTTTTCACCGACTGTGACTTTTTTGTGGAAGACGGCTAAGCAGAAGACCATCGCGAAGGTGACGAATTGATAGCCTTGCGAGATGATCATCGTCTTCGATCTTGTGTAGACGCCATCGACCGCGGTGAAGAACATGCGGTTGAAGATGTTCGCAATGTCTAAAGCGATGAAGATGGCATATAGGGCAAGGCTAATGGCTAGAAGGATGTTATGGGTCTTCTTTTTGAGGGGGATATAGGAAATCGCATAGGCGAAAAGAAGGAAAACCTGGAAGTTATTCATCACGTAGAAGCTTGTGTAGAAGCCGATGATGAACGCGTTACTCGTGTAGGTCATCTTAATGATTGTGAAGGTGAGATACACGGCGAAATGGAAGGCGGTGAAAAGCATGAAGACGAGGAGATTGTTCTCGTCTTTTCTCCTATCCTTCTTAAGAAGGATGTTTATCGTATGGATCAAGCAAAAGATAATGCCGATGACGCATACAGTTGCATTGAAGACGCTTTTATTATCCATTCGTTACTTTGTATAATACAAAATTTGGACATTTCATTTAAATAGCGCATAAAAGAAAAAAGGGCCCAGTGGTGCGATGGGCCCCGCGGTTACAAGCCGCGTAACCGTTTGGCTAAGTTTGGGTATATACCCGAGGTTTCTAATTAGTGTTGGCTGAGTCCAATAACAAGGCCAAGGACCACCGCTAAGATGGTCGCAAGAGCGATCCCACAGACAAGGAAGACATACTTGCTCTTATTTTTCTCGGCTTTGACTGGTTTCTTTCCGTAGGCTTCAAAAGCTTCTTTGTCCCATTCAGAACCTTCTTCTTCATTCCAGAAGTCGTCCATGTTCTTCTCCTTTCAAAACAAAGTGGCTTTCGGCCTTTTGTGGTTTAAGTATATGTCACAGGTTGTCACAGAAGCGCCACAAAAGAGCCCTATTTTTCATTAAGAGTGAAAAAAAGCCTGATTTTATTAAATCAGGCAATTTCCCAAAGTAGAATTATTTGGCCTTTTTGACGGTGCCACCTTCAAGGAGAACCATCTTGACCGCTTGGATCGAATAATCCTGGAGATCAAGGTTAAGCCTCTTGTTGATGGTGCCTCTGGCTAATACTTTGACGTAGCCGACGTTTTGCGGGATGAGCTTCTTGGCCAATAAGGCTTCAAGGTCAACGGTCTCACCATCATGGAAGTTTTTGTTGATGGTGTCGATATTGATGATGCCTTTTTTGCCTTCGTGCTTCTTGCTTCCGGCGTCCACTCCTATACTCGCCGCGGCCGCTTCGTCAGACATCCTGGCATCAGCTTCCTCGACGGAGATGGTTTCATGGACTTCTTCCGCTACCGGCTCTTTCGCGTCTTCTTTGATTCTCGTTTTGAGTTCTTTGATGAGTCCTTTGGCGAGAAGGGCTTTGGTGGATTCGTATGGGACGGTGAAGTCTTCACTAGATTCTTTGCCTTTCTCGGCATGGACTTTTCTCATCACGATGTCGATGAGCTCTTTGGCATAGACGCTTCTCCTATCGTTTTTAATACGATAGAGGCATGGTGTGTCTTCGAATTTCTTCGATTTGGCGGTCTCAACCTTGTACTTCTCGTCCGCCTCATCAAGGGCGTAATAGACGCATAAGGTCTTGCCTCTGATCGCAAACTTAAGGACTTGATCCCTGCCGACGTTGATGGCGTCGTAATGCCAAGAGACCCTGGAGTTGGCTTTCTTATAGGAGAGAGCGTGGTTCTTGATGAGGTTATAGTAGTCTCTCACCTCTTTGCTCGCTTGCGAGAGCTTAGCGGTGAATGACTTGACGTATCTGATCTCAAAGAGGGTTCCACTGCTATCCCTAGTCCTGATAATCTCATCGCCATCGGCGGTCTGTTTAGTCTCAACGATGACCGGCTCAGGCTTTTTCTGCATCGCAACCTTCTGTTCCTTGATGAGGCATTTAGCAAGCAAGGCTTTGGTGGACTCATGAGGAATGACATAGGACTCATGCTGCTCTTTGCCTTTTTCGAGGCCAAGCTTCATCGCGACGACGGAAATGAGCTCTTTGGCGTAGGCGCATCTTCTGTCGTTCTTGATGCGGTAAAGGCATGGGGTATCCTCGAATCTCTTCGATTCCACTTTCTCGACTTTGTACTTGCTATCAGCATATTCCTCGACGTTGAGAGGGAGATAGACGCCTAAGGTCTTTCCTCTGATGGCAAATCTAAGGACCTGGTTACGTCCGGAGTTGACGGAGTCATAATGCCAAGAGACTCTGGAGTTGGTCTTCTTATAAGAGAGGACCTCGTTTTTGAGCTCTTCGTAATACTTCTTCGTCTCTTCAGGGGCTTGTGAAAGCTTGGCAGTGAAGGATTTGATGAATCTGATTTGGAAGATGTTTCCTTTTTCGTCGGTGACGGTGACGGATTCATCTTCC
>JAFXLR010000162.1 GCA_017531065.1 Bacilli bacterium | reverse complement strand
TCTCCCTTACCAACGATAGTGGGCGTAGGCTTTGTTGGCCTCGGCCATCTTGTGGACGTCTTCTTTCTTCTTGACAGCGGCACCAGCGCCGTTGGCAGCGTCGATGATCTCGCCGGCAAGCTTCTCTTCCATGGTCTTCTCACCACGGAGGCGGCTATAGGTGACGAGCCATCTGAGTCCGAGGGTCTGTTTTCTCTCGCTGGAGACTTCGACTGGGACCTGGTAGTTGGCAGCGCCGATGCGGCGGACCTTTAACTCAACCTCTGGCATGATGTTCGCGATAGCGGTAGCGAAGACATCCATGGCTGGCTTCTCGGTCTTCTTTTCGATGAGCTTGAAGGAATTGTAGATAATTGTCTGGCTGGTTCCTCTCTTGCCGTCGTACATGACGCGGTTGATGAGACGGGTGACGAGCTTTGAATTATAAACTGGATCCGGGAGGACATCGCGTTTTTCGATTTTACCTTTGCGTGACATTGTTCATTTTCCTCCTTATTAGTTGCTTCCGCCCTTTTCTGGGGTCTTGGTTCCGTAGAGGGAACGTCCCTGACGACGGGCTTCGATTCCAGCGCAGTCAAGGCAGCCACGGATGATGTGGTATCTGACGCCTGGGAGATCTTTGACACGGCCGCCACGGATCATGACGGTGCTGTGTTCCTGAAGGTTGTGGCCTTCACCACCGATATAAGCGGTGACTTCGTATCCATTGCTAAGACGGACACGGGCATATTTTCTAAGAGCGGAGTTTGGCTTCTTAGGAGTCATGGTGCCGACACGGGTGCAGACGCCGCGCTTCTGGGCACTTGGCTGGTTGGTCTCGCTCTTCTCAAGGGAATTCCATCTCTTGCCCAAGGCTGGTGACTTGGACTTCTTGACTAAATTCTTTCTACCAGAGCGGACGAGTTGGTTGATTGTTGGCATTCTTTGCAATCTCCTTTTTCTCTAGTCGCTAGAAGAGGGTTCCCCCACTTCAGCGTACGGGTTGAACTATACGCGCGAGAAAAAACCTTGTCAACACCGAATTAATATGGATTTTGACACGCTGGGTTATGTGGATATCGAAATCACGATATTTTTCTTCAATAATTATTTTTGAGTTTTTTATATGGAGTGACGAAAAAAGGAAGCCACCGCTTCCATTTTCCTTTTATTCGTAAAGATATTTGTCTCTCTCAAGAGGAGGCCAAGATTTGAAGTGGAGCCTATTCATCTCAGAGCAGATGAGATCGGCTTTGAAAGCGACTCTTTCTTTTGGGAGGAATTCGACATATTCATCATCGATATATAGCGCGAACATGTGCGTGTTGACCTCAAAGATGAGTCGATAATAGGTCTCGTAGCTAAGGTCGATATGATATGGCTGTCCTAACTTGGTTCCGTCAAAATGCATGCCTTGGTGATCCAAAGTGAAGGTGCCTTCCCCCACCACTTCGGCAGCGTGGTCCTTGCTCTTCACGTAATGGTCAGGAGGCTGGATGCCGATCGTGGTCTTGAAAGAGAAAGAGAAATCAGGGTTCTCTCTAATCTGCTTGATGATGTCTTTTCTTTCCATAAGCACCCAATCGGAAGGGTATTTAGGCATATCTTTGACTTCTTTGTTTGGGATGAGCTCAAGGTATTCGTTGCACCTCGCTTCGAAACCGCAGGCGTCGCACTTGATGGTGTCGCCTTCCGCGTGCATATGGAATTCTTCTCCACAAGATGGGCACTTATAACAGATGTCATGCATGCCATCGCACCCCTGCCCTTTGGTGTCCCATTTGAGGTGGTTCTTCTCTTGGTATTCGTAATCGTTATGGCCGAATTCGGTTCTGAGTTTATCCTCAATCTCTTCTGGCGAGAGGTTCATGATGTCTTCTTTGCTGAACATCTTATAAACGGTGACTTCGCTTCTGCCTCCATCGCGGTAATAACGAGAGAAGACTGGAGCAACCAAAGCCTGACCATCGAATCTTGCAAAATAGACTGGGACTTTGCAGTGCTTGATGAGTTTACCCACGCCTTCGATGAAGTTCTCATTGATGCCGGTGACGGTCGCAAGTCCTTCTGGGGACATCGTGACAACCCCTTTCTTCTTAATGATTGAAAGGATGGCTTTGACCCCAAAGACATCGACGCAAAAGTTCTTCTTTGGGAGGATGCTCATCCTCTTGAAAGCCCATTGAAGGTGGCTTCTAAAGAACTCGCAATATCCGGCAACCATATTGAATGGACGAGGATACATAACGGCTTGGATATAGGAATGATCGAGTCTAGAAAGGTGATTCCAAAGAACGATGGCTCCTTCTTTCTCTTTGCGGGGATCATCGATTCGATGGACGACTGGGTTATGTTTCTTGAGTTTGATGTCCACCATGATGAGATGGTAGAACCAGTTGTATAGACGGTTAGGTATATGGAAATTGCGGTGCAAAAGCTGGCGCTGAAGTGATTCTTTCTGTTTGCTCATGAAAAACATTCTAGGTTATCGCTTTGCTTAAAGCAAAAGAAAAAGGAGCGCTTGGCTCCCCTTCTTATTTCTCCTCAGTATCGATAGCCTCGAACTTCGCTTTGAGGGTTGGGCTATCTTTGGTGAGCCTCTTGATGGAAAGATCCTGGGCTTTGTTATTTGCAAGGCGGAGGTTGTTTCCGGATTTAGTGAGGCTTTCTCTCACTTTCTGAAGATGGTCGATGGTCTTATCGATCTCTGCGATCGCATCATTGAACTGACGCGTCGCAAGGTCATAGTTCTTTCCGAAGGCGGCTTGGAAATCGCTAAGCTTCTGCTCGAAGTTAGTGACGTCGATGTTCCTTTGCCTTTCTTCTTCGATGAGGGCTAAAGCCTTGCTGTTCTTTTTGCTTGCGGCATCAAGCAAAGCAATTATCGGCAAGAAGAACTGAGGACGGACAACATACATATTCGGATAACGATATGAGACGTCGACGATGCCGTTGTTATAGAGATCGCTCTCTGGTTCAAGCGTTGAGACAAGGACGGCATATTCGCAACCCTTCTTCTTTCTATCTTCGTCGAGTTTCTTGAAGAAGTGTTCGTTCTTATGTTTGGTGGCAGTCTCATCGTTCTCGTTCTTCATCTCGAACATGATGGAAAGGAATTCGATGTTATTCTCATCGTAGTCTCTGAAGACGAAGTCACCTTTGGTTCCTTCGACGATCTCATTATCCTTTTCGAAATAGGCGCGTGGGTATGCGATTGCGCGGATCTTGTCGAATTCGTTGTGGCAATAGACTTCGAGGGATTCACCGATGTCTTTGGTGCTTAATCTCGCTTTGAAATCTTTGTATTGGGCGATTTCCTCGTCCTTATGTTTGAGTTCAAGGAGATGCTCTTTCTTATCGCTATCGAGCTTGCCTTCAAGTTCGATCTTCTCTCTTCTTAGTTTCTCCTGAATCTCTTTCTCTTTGGCGATGGCCTCATTCACCATGTTTTTGGCTTTCATCTCGGCGTTAGTGATCTCGCCTT
>JAFXLR010000161.1 GCA_017531065.1 Bacilli bacterium | reverse complement strand
GGCAATTTCATACTAATGATTTTACCCTTTGAAGCGTTCTATTAGAACAATCTTTCGTATGTTTGTGGTGATTTTTACCCCTTTCGGTGGAAGGGTTATATTATAAGCATGATCAAAACCAACTTGCTTTTCCTCCTGAAGCCTAAGGCGGATCTCGTTTATCTTTTTGATGACTGCACCCTCAGTCAGGCCATGGAAAAAATGAAGGCCCATCGTTATAGCGTGGTTCCCGTCATCAACCATGAAGGCAAATATGTCAGGACCATCAGCGAAGGTGATCTTTTAGCGTATTTCATCGACAACAAGCTCGATTTTGAGGAATCTGACAAGGTCATATTAAGCGATATTCCTAGCTATCGTTCTTACAAGTTAGGGGAGATATCCGCCGAACCGAAAGACATCCTCGATATCATCATGGGCCAGAACTTTGTTCCTCTGGCGGATGACCAAGGCACTTTCATCGGAATCGTCACAAGACAGGCGGTCATGAAGGCTTTCGTTGAAAGCGGGAGCTAATAATTTTACAATTTTTAGAGAAAATACGTCGGTGAGCTTGATTATATGACCCACTTTTTTCTATAATGTGCTTGATATAAATTCACGGTAGGAGAAATTATATGAATAAAGTCTCCAAACGACTTCTTTCAGGAGCCATACTGTCATTGTGCATAGGCGCTTTTCCTAATGAATGGACTGAAAACGAGTCTTTTGGCCCTGACATTCAGAATATAGCCGATGCAGGTAATCCGTTTATTGTGACTAACGACCCTTATTTATTGTCCTTTGGCGATGCATCTTTTTCTTTTGGTAATGGATACGTCTCGTTCAGCGGCTGGCAAAGGGTTTATCGTTTGTTCGACATCCCGTATTGTGAACGACCTCAAGTTCTCGATTATAAGGTTTGTTTTGATTTTTCTTATCTTTCGAGGATAGATTTGGGACGCATGGAGGTCTCTCTTGTCGATCCTTATGCCGTCGACCCAATCATGACCGAAAGCATTTATGTCTATCCTTTTGAAGACGATCATGGAATTCGTGACGCCGAATTCTTTATGAATGACATATCCTTCATCGGCAGCGAGTACGTTAAATATGGTTATATTGAGCCTTTTCTGGCCTTTGAGGTTGGAAAGCTAAGCGCACATAGTGCTGTGAGCCAATCGATAATGCTCGAGAAGGATGTTCAAAGGCAATACCTTATTGAGTGTAATGGCGATGCGACACTGAATCCATCAATTAACGGCAACGATTTCATCCAAACAGCAACGAACACAACAACGCCGGAAACATCTGGAATCATATATCCGATTATCCAAATTGCATCAATTTTGATTTCCCTCGATTCCTCTATAGGAATGGCTGCGAAGTTATTCCCTAGGCCGGACCCAGTTGAAGGTTTGGCTACTTTAGCGCTGTTTCTTTTTAAAAACCGTCTCGCTTTTGCCAATTTCGACAACAACAAGAATCTTGCCATTCCCCGTTACAGCCCCTACGAAGACCTATATATAAACAGCCAAAATATGAGAATCGGCGATAAATACGATAATGACTATACTGAACCTTCAGATGAATACGCGTGGGCAAAATGGAAATTTGGCCTTTCCGACATGCGTTCTTCGGGTTGTCCCGTTTTTTCTGTATTCAACATGCTCATCGATTCAAGCTACTATTTGCCTCATCTTCCTTCGTTGATTGCCCTTTTCGAACTGTCGAATGCTGACCTCCTTTTTGGTAGGGCAGGCGTACTTCCAATCGATTCGAATATGCTTTCAATGCTCAGCTATTACTTGTCTGGTGCTTTTGCGTGGATTATTTGGGATATCGCAAGAAGCCTTTCGGTCATTCCTACTGTTGGTCTGTTAGGCTTTTTGTTTGGCACATGGATTATTTCTTATTTCGTCAACGTGGTGGTGTCTGCCATGGTGAATGTTCAAGGCGACATGGGAGATATCCTTAGTCTATTTGATTTGACTTATTCAACTGAAAACTTTTTGGTGGATGGGAATTACCTTTTTGAGGATTTCCGGGGGGACTTAGAATATCGAAGGCAGGGGATTGTTTGCTATTGGAACGATGTGGATGCGAACACCAATATGCCGGATGTTAGTGGTAATGCCCATTTCGTGTATGTGAGGAATGATGTGCTTTTGGATGGCAAATACTACGTTTATAATCGTGATTGTGTTGGTTCAGGCCCGTTATCTTTCTTTGAAACTGAGATCACTTATCTTATTGGCGCCGGAAATGTTACGACCGCCAATTTAAAAATGATTGCCTTTTATGTTCTCCAATAGTCACAAAAAAACCTTTGTTCTTATCGCTGGCGTCTCCCTTGCTCTTTCGTCATGCATTGGTTCCTTCCAATGGGGACACGTCCTTTCAAACAATGTTCTTTGGTCATCGGACGATGGACGAATCAAGATTTGGTCAGAAGGCATGCACTTTGATAAAGGCTATGCTTCTGTATTGAATGACGGTGAAGAAGTAGCTGCTGAGGCTTATTTCAATGAGACTAAAGGCTTAATCATTTTTTCTATAAATAAATCATTAGGTGAGAATGAAGTGGGCAAATATTGCATAGCTGAATACAGTGTAAAATCAGTCGTTGACGGGAAAGCTCTTCGCATAAGGCCAAGTGGCAACTATCAGAATGACAATTATAGCGAAACCACCCTCACTTCAAGGCCTCTTGAAGAAAGCGAACTTGATGCAAGGTATTTCGGAAACGCCTGGATTAATAAGGAAACAGGTCTTTTCATTCGCAACAATTTAGACTATCTGAGTTTTTCAAAAGACGGCGAATACAAAGGAAGCAAAGTGGTGTTTTCCTATTGCGTTGGACAGCGTTTTGAGATCAAATACGAAACCGGTTCAATCTTCGCTTCAGGGAATTACATAACTCATTTTGAATATATGGACCTAATCTTTGATGAAGATTGCGGTAAAGAAGAATTTGGAGAGAGCCTACGCATGTATACCGCCGCCGCTTCAGGCGTCATCCTTTCGCTCTCGGACATGAAGAACTAAAACCAAAACCTTGCGTATAGGTGATATAATCACCATATGCAAAACGCTTACGAGAAATTCGAATTCGAAAAGGTAACTGAGAAACTTGCCTCATATACAAGAACCGAGGGAGGAAAACATAAAGCCCTCTCTTTGAGGATGTTCGATAACACGATCGCTCTTGAAAGGGAACTTGCCTTCACCCAAGAGATGATGGATATTTTGGACCGTTTCGGGAATCTTCCTATCACGGTCTCTAGCGACCTTTCTAAAGCCATCGATTTAGCCAAAAAAGGCGGAGTCCTCGGTATTACGGAACTCGAGAGAGTGGCCTCCGATATCCTTCTTCAAGAAGCGTTGAGACACTACTTCAGACAAGTGGACAGCTCTCCTCTTTTGCTCGAGTATGTCTCACATTTCCCTGACATTTCCTCAATTGAAAAAGACATACATAGGGTCATCGCTCCAGATCTCACGATCTTCGATAACGCCTCTCCAAAACTAAGCACCGTCAGACATGCGATGAGACGTTTGGAGAATGAGATGAAAAAGAAACTCAATTCCATTCTCGAGGCCAACAAAGAATGGCTGAGCGATTACACCCTCACTCTTAAGAACGGGCATTATGTTTTGCCTGTCGCCAATAGTTACAAGAGCAAAGTCCGCGGCATCGTCCAGGATGTCTCCAATAGCGGTGGCACAACCTTTATTGAGCCTGAGATCCTCGTCGAGATGAATAACAAAATGGTCGAGCTCCAAAACGATGAAAGAGACGAAATCCATCGTCTCCTTATGGAACTCACTCAGAACGTTCTTTCTCATGAGGAAGAAGTTCTTACGAGCAATCAGATGATCGCCTATCTCGATTTCCTTATGGCGAAAGGCAACTACGCTCACGAAAATGATGCTCATATAGCGACGCTATCGAAGAAATCAGTCGTTGACATGATGAATGCAAGGCACCCTCTTTTAGACAGAAAGAAGGTTGTTCCTAATGATTTCATGCTGAACGAGAACACTTCTCTCATCGTCATATCTGGCCCTAATGCCGGCGGCAAAACCGTCGCCTTAAAGACAATTGGCCTCCTCGTCATGATGAATCAGTCTGGCCTTGCTCTTCCTTGCGATCAAGGGGCGGAGCTTGGCTTCTTCCGTCATATCTATGTCGACATCGGTGACTCTCAATCTTTAAGTGACAACCTCTCAACCTTCTCCGGACATATGAAGAACCTCTCGGAGATTCTTTCAAATGTCGGAGGAAAGGACCTTGTCCTCCTTGACGAACTTGGAACAGGAACCTCCCCGAAAGAAGGTGAGGCCATCGCCTATTCCGTCATCTCTTATCTCCTTAAAAAACATGCGATAACCCTTGTGTCTTCTCACTTCGAAGGCCTTAAGGCCTACGCTTTATCGCATCCCGAGGTCACAAACGCCTCGATGATGTTTGATGAGGGATCATTGACCCCAACCTACAAACTGAAGATGGGTCTTCCTGGAGAATCCTATGGCCTTGTTGTCGCCAAACGCTTTGGGGTGCCAGAAGAGATCCTTAAGAAAGCCTCCTCATATCTAAGTGAACACGAAGACCTCTCGGTAAGCGAGGCCATCAAGAAACTAAGTGAAGCGACTCGCCTCGCCGAGGAAGAGAAAAAGAAGCTCGCTATCGAAAGAACCAAAGTGG
>JAFXLR010000160.1 GCA_017531065.1 Bacilli bacterium | reverse complement strand
CCGGCGACATCAAGATCATGGTCATGACTGGCAAAGCCATCTGCAACCAGATCATCGCTTCCCATAACATGCCTCTTGAAAGCACAACCATCATGCATCCGGGAAAAATCAACATCTTGGCCATGCTTCCTCTCCACCACATCTTCGGCTTCAGCGCCGTCTTAATGTGGTATAGCTTCTATGGAAAGACCCTCGTTTATCCAGCGGGCTTAAGCGCAGGCGACCTCAAGAATGCCTGCAAAAAAGGCAAATGCACCCACATCTTCTCAGTTCCACTCGTCTGGGATTCTGTTGCCCAGGGCCTCAATCGTTCCATGGAAATGGCCAACAAGAGAACCGAGAAGCTCTTCAAGAAGATCATGGGCTACAACCTTGGCGAAATGACCAAGAAAGAAGCTGGCGTTATCGCTTCCAGCAAATTCGCGACCAAGTTCGTCCAGAGAAAGCTCTTCGGATCGCAGGTTCAGTTCTGCATCTCTGGCGGCGGCTACCTCAATGCCGATACCGCTAAAACCATCAACGGAGTTGGCTACCCTCTCTATAACGGATTCGGCATGACCGAAGCCGGCATCTGCTCCGTCGAATTATCCAAAGACGTCAAGACCAGGCTTAAGTGCTCCATCGGTCATTCCTTATATGGCATCGAATACAAGCTCAAGAAAGATGAGGAAACCAAGAAGCAAGGCGAACTCATGATCAAGAGCGGCCTCCTCCACAGCGAGGAAATCATCGGCGGCGTCCGTAAAAAAGCCGAATACGAAGATGGCTTCATGGCCACTGGCGATATCGCTGAAATCGAAGAAGATGGCCGCGTCTACATCAAGGGCCGTTTGAAAGACACCATCATCGGTGCGAATGGCGAAAACATCTTCCCTGATGAAATCGAAACCTACTTCCAGTCAATCCCAGGCGTCGAGCATGTCTGTGTCTTCGGATATAGCCGTGGAATGGATGAAAGAATCATTCTCGTCGCTGAACTTGGAAACAAAGTCGCCAGCGAAGAATTCCCAGAGATTAAGAAGAAGCTCGATGAGGTCAACGACAAGATCCCAGCCGGCAAGAAAGTCTCTGAGTTCTATGTCTACAAGAAGGCTATCCCGATCTCTAACTCCATGAAGGCCAAGCGCTTCGCTGTTAAGAAGGATTTCTCCGAGCATCCAGAGAACTTCGTCGACTTCATCCAGAGACAAAAAGCCGTCGTCTCTTTCGAAGGATTCGATGACAAAGATGTTCAGGAAACCATCAAGACCGTCAAGAAGGTCTTCGCCAAAACCCTCCTCCTTCCAGACTACAAGATCGCCAACGATGCGATTTGGAATGTCGAGCTTGGCGGCGACTCCATGTCCTACATCCAGATGATCCAGGATTTGGAAATCACCTTCTCCATCACCATTCCTACGGAACTCTATGGCAAACTTGGAAACGTCAATGATTTTGCCTTCCAAGTCCTGACCCTAAAGAAAGCCGCAGGCAAAGAGGAAAAACACAAAGGTCAATAAAGTAAACAAAAAGGGTTGTCTAAACGCGCGAGCGAAGTTAAAATAACCCACGCATAACAAAAGGAATCTAAGTAATATGGCAAACATTAAATCAGAACAGAAGAGATTAGAGGTCCGCAGAAGGAACAACGCCCGCAACAGCGCCGCCAAATCGGAAACCCGTACCGCCATCAAAAAGGCTGAGGCCGCTCTTGCCGCCGGCAACAAAGAAGAAGCTACCAAGCTCGTCAATGCCGCCCTTTCCCTTCTCGACAAACTCGGACAGGCCAACATCATCAGCGTCAACAGCGCTCTTCGTAAAAAGGCCCACCTCCAGAAAGAACTCGACAAGCTTAACTAAGCCCTTCTAAAAACAAATAAAAAGAGCCACCACGGCTCTTTTTTTGTGCTTTCTTATAATTCTTTGAAGGTCGCCTTCACTTCTTTCTCGGTTATATCGAGGATGAGGTAGGTTCCTTTGTCATTGTCTCTAGGGAATGCGAGCGACCCAGGGCAGAACGTGTATATCCCATTGTCGTTCCTTGCCTCTCTCACATGGGTATGTCCATGGATGAAGATCTTAACGCCTTCCGTTTCCAAAGAGGCTTCATAGATGTCGCTTACCGGATAATGCTCCATATGAAGTTTGCCATATGGGGTCTTTATTTCATAAGTAGGTTTATAGTCTTCGCGGAAGTAACCGTCGCAGTTTCCTCTGACCGCAGCGAAAGGAGAGATGCTTTCTTTAGGCGCACAAACATCGCCGGCATGAAGATAAAGGTCGATGCCAGGCTCTCTTAAGGCAACTTGTTCTAAAGCGTAATTGTCACCGTGCGTGTCACTTACGACGAGGATTCTCATAAGGAGAAATTGGCTAAGAAGAGATTGAAGGCAAGATCTTCATCGATTTTGCCAGTCATGACCCCAAGCTGAGCCTGATATAAGTCTTCGATAGCCTTCTCAAGACACTTGTCGCTCATCTTACGGACAGAGTACAAAGATGCGTTAGCGCGACCGATTGAACAACCAAGTTCCTTGGCTATCGATTGAGGATTCATCCCACTGTTGTTTAAATACTGAACCTGATGGAGGAAAGTGAGTTGCTTCACAAGGGCATTCATAAGAGAAATGCCACGTGTGTTCTTCACTTTCATATCATTGTAAACATTTATAGCTTTCTTTTTATCGCCGCGAGTCAAGGCGTTGCTGAGCTCAAACATGTTCTCTTCGAGAGGCTGTGAGACAAGCATTTCGACCATCTCTTTGGTGATGGTTTCGCCATTCGCATATGTGACGAGTTTAAGGGCTTCGTTAAGGAAGGCAGAGTAGTCATTGTTGACCCTGACAATTAATTCTTTAACGGCATCGGGGTTAATCTTGGTGTTCCTCTTCTCGAAGAAGTTTTTGACCACCACTGGCCACTGATCGGTTCCAAATGAGTTGACGACCGTGACTTTGGCGCCGCCTTCTTTGAGGGCTTTGAAGAATTCTCCGTTCTCGTCTAAAGCCTCGGCATAAACCAAAATGTAAAGAAGAATATCAGGGTTAGGTTTGCGGAAGAAATTCAAGATATCGTCGGCAACATCGCCCTTTTGAGGCTTTTGTTTGGTCTTTGTTTTTTCAAGATAGTAAAAGTTCTCAGCGACCACCGCTTTCTTGTCATAGCCAAGAGGAAGCGACTCACATTCGTTAGCCAAATCAATGAGACGCTCTTTGCCCATATCGAGCTCGACATAGTTCATCTCATCGCGCTCTGGGAGATCGTTTTTGAGGACTTTCCTGAGAGCGGTTTTGCACATGCTGCTCTGAGGATTATAGATAACTTGAATCATTTGATTCATTATAACGCATTTAAGAGGCTTTTAGGTGTTTGAGAAGAGCAAATTCTCACGATATGTTATCGACCCTTCGACATCAGTCCTCCTAACTTTGATGCCTAGACGTTCAAACCTGGCTAAAACCTTCTTGCTTGGGTGGCCATACGAATTCTTTTTGCCAACAGAAAGAATGGCAACATCAGGCGTAACGGCTTTTAGGAACTCTTCGCATGATGAGGTGTCGCTTCCATGGTGACCGGCTTTCAAGATGTCACAATCGAGCTCAGGGTGTTCTCTGATTATTTGTCTTTCTAGCGATTCAGGAGCATCGCCCATAAACAGCCATTTCCTGCCCATAAAATTCAAAGACAAAACGAGCGAATTGTTGTTTTCTTCCTTTGTATCTCTAGTGTTATTGTTGTAATTAACAAAGTGCAAATCACCGATGGTTAGCGGGAATTTTGACTGATCAGTGATGACTTTCCTCACGTTGAAATTCTTTTTGAGAGAGGCCACACCACCAGAATGATCGGCGTCGGCATGCGTAACTATCAAATAATCAATCTTGGAGACTCTTTGCCCTCTTAGGAACGGTATGTCCACCTCCGTCGCGATATCAAAGGATGTATTGCCTCCGGTATCGATGAGGACCGTTTTGTTTTGGTTGCGGATGACAATGCAATCACCCTGCCCAACATTTAGGAACGTGATCTGATTGCTCGCGAAATTAACTAGAGGGCAAACGTTGATGATAAAGGCGACCACTCCAATGACTGGAATTAGGTTAGCGACCCTATCAAAACACCAGTCCTTAATGATGAAATAGAGAACGAGTCCATAGTAATAAATGAAGATTGTCAATTCGTTGAAAAGTCCGACAGTTACTACCAAATCATAGTTTTCTAACACCGATAAAATGAAGTTAAGAAACGAGGTATAAACGTTCAGTGCCGTGATGAAAGGCAACGAGAAGAAACTGAGATACCCCATCGCTGCAAAAGGAGCGACTAGAGGTATAAGAATCACACTGTAAGCCGGACCAAGGAAATGAAATGAATTTCCTTTAACAAATAGCGGCAACAGGAACAAGAGAAGATAGATGGCGTTCATCGCCCTCTTGTCCTTCCTTTTGTAAATCGACCTATGGGAATCGGTAAGGTTTAGGAAGAGCGATAATCCAAATCCAATGAGATAACCGCTATGGAGAGCGTTCCACGGATTCAAAAGGAACAAGAACGTTCCGATGAGCGAAGTCCTCGTTAAAGGGTTCGTTTCCTTACCGGATATCGTTGATGCTAAAGCGACTGCCCTACCAAAATACACCCTCCAAAAACCGATTTTATGCATGCCAAACGGAAACAGGAATGTGATGATGATAAATACGATGATGTCTGAGGTTTTATCTTTAAAACCGAGTCGGAAAAACCAATAGAGGAACTTAAGGAAGAACGACAAGATCATTCCTGACATACTGAGGAACGTCAGGGCGTTCATGCTAGCCGCCAAAGCTATGGTCTCATTCGAATAATCCTTTGCCCCGAAGAGGACCGACGAGAGAAGTCCCCTCGTCGGCTCTTCGAAATGACTGAGAAACTTATTCTCTCTTGCCGCTAGTCTTAAGGGCCTAGCGAACTTAACTTCCGTCTCATATGCATGTAATTCAGAATCGACTCCTTTCTTGTTGAGATAGCTTTCGAAGGAGAAATAACCCTCATAAGAGGTGATTTTCAAAGGTGAAGCCTTGCCCGTAATAAGCAAGATGTCCCCTTCTTCTCTTTCGCAATCTTTCTCATACACGTAATAACGGTGAAAACCGCTGTCGAAAAGGAAATAATTCTCCCTGTTCTCAACCACTATGCCTTCGTAGACACCATAGTCTGTACGCGCTTCTGTCTTGGGCACGGCAAAAGCAAACCCAATCAAAAGGGCAACACCCATAGTGATCATTCCGATCTTCCCTCTTTTTCTTAGAGGCCAAACGAAAAGAATCAACACCAAAAGAGGGAGGATTACGGCAAGGCTGAAAAGGTAGAAACCAAT
>JAFXLR010000159.1 GCA_017531065.1 Bacilli bacterium | reverse complement strand
GTCGTTTGGGGCAACGATTCTTCTCTTTTCGCCGATCCACTTAATGATGGGATCTCTTCCCAGGAAAAGGCACCGATAATACTTCCCGTCCCGGAGATGGAAGTCACAGTTTATGATGATGGCGCCTTCGTTTCCGAAATCGAAGAAAAGGTTAGAACGAATATCGACGATGAATTGACCTTCGAACTAACAGGAAAGAAAATCGTCACCGTAACAAAAGGCGAAACCGTTGATCGCACGGATGGTTACAAAGAAACAACTATCAAGATTACGACTTTGGAGCATCCTGAAATAGGAACCGCCACGCTCACCTTCAAAGGTCATAAGGATGGCAGAGAAGTAAGCGCCAGCATGAAAATTACCGCCAAAAAAGCGGATAGCCACGGAGAACCTACGGAACCTCAAGAACCCGACACTCCAAAGAACCCGTTCGTTGAGGCTCTTAGAGGAGTGTTTGGTGATGCCGGTGAGACAGTCTTCGTCATCATCATCGTTGTCCTTGTCGTCCTCGTTCTCTCGATCCTCATCCTTACCTTCGTGATGATGAGCAAGAAAAATAGAAAGAAGGCTTTGAAGAAAGTCACCAAAGCCGCTAAAAGAAGCTACAAAAGGAGGAAGTAAGCATGTCAATTGAAGTCACCCCTTACATTCCAAACGAAGATTACGAAAACCCAGCGATGGTCGTCGATTTCTATGAGTTCGCGATGGCCAATTCCCTTTTCCTTCACGGTTATAAAGACTCCGTGATGGTCTTCGACATGTTCTTCCGCGAGAATCCGGATAACCTCGGTTATGCGATTTCCTGTGGCCAAGCCAAACTCACCAAATTCCTTCTCAACTACCACTTCAACGAAGAAGACCTTATCTATCTCCGTGGAAAGGGTATGTCCGAAGAGTTCCTAGAGTGCCTCCGCACCTACAGATGGAAAGGCGATATGTACGCCCTCAAAGAAGGATGCGTCGCCTATCCTCAGGTCCCAATGGTCAGAATCGAATGCGACATGATCGGTGCCATCCTCATCGAGACCTATCTCCTTCAGACGATGAATTTCCATTCCCTTATTGCCACCAAAGCAACGAGAATCTCCGGTCTTTCCTCTGGAAAAGAGAGATCGGTTATGGAATTCGGCACTAGGCGCGCCCAAGGCGAAAGTGCAGGAAACGATGGCGCATACGCCGCGGTTCTTGGCGGATGCATTGGCACTGCTAACTGCTTAGCCGAGATGAAATACGGACCAGAGGTCAAAGCGGTTGGAACGATCGCCCACTCCTTCATCGAATTCTTCCCTGATGAGCTTAGCGCCTTCCGTGCCTATGCTGAGACTTACCCAAATAACGTCTCCTTGCTTCTTGATACCTATAGCGTTTTTGACTCAGGTCTTCCAAACCTCATCAAGTTAGATGATGAGCTCATCAAAAAATATCCAAACGACCCAAATAAGAGGGTCAAATCCGCCCGCGTTGATTCTGGCGACCTTGCTAGAAGCTACAAGAGACTCAGAAAAGCCCTTGATGCCGCTGGAAAGAGCTACGTTAAGCTAATCGCCTCCAATTCTCTAGATGAGAGAAAGATCATGAACATGGAAGTCTATGAAGAGGCGAAATTCGACGCTTATGGCGTTGGCGAGAACCTCATCACCTCCGCTACAGACCCTGTCCTTGGTGGTGTTTATAAGCTTGTCGCAGTCAAGAATGCCGATGGTTCATACACCCCAAAGATGAAATGCTCCGATTCCTCAGTCAAAGCCATCATCCCTGGCAAACTCATGGCCTACCGTATCTTTGATGAGAATGGCCAAGGGCAATGTGACCTCATCACCTTCGACGATGAAATCGTTGAGGAAGGCAAGCCTATCGTCGTTTACGATTTCGACCCAACCTCCTTCAAGAGACAAAGGGTCATCACCCCTCTCAAAGTCGAGAAGCTCCTTGTCCCATTCATCATCGGTGGTAAGCTTGCTGGGCCTCTTCCATCCATCAGTGAGAAGAAAGCCTACATCAAAGACCAGCTTGAGAATAAGGTCTGGAAGTCAGAACTTAGACCTGAGTTGCCTCACGTCCACTATGTGGATCTTAGCGAAAGGGTCTATAAAGTCCGCACCGAGCTATACGAAAAGCTTCACGGCGGAAGAATCTAAAACGTAATTAAAAAGGCCTGCATTGGCAGGTCTTTTTTTTATTCGACGCTCTTGAGGGATTCGACCATCTTCACGCTTTCGCTTTGGAAGGCATAGAAGCCATTGACAAGAAGAGCGACCACGAACGTGAGGACGAAGGAAAGGACGAACGAGAGAGGATTGATATGGAAGAGATAATGGACGAGTTCAACTTTGTTGAGGGTCATGACACCCATATGGAAAGGAATGCCAGCGAATAGACCTATTCCTACACCTATAGCGACTAGAGCCATCATCTCAAAGATGAGAGGGTTAGCAATCTCAACACGAGAGAAGCCTAAAACCTTAAGAGTCGCGATGTCCCTCGTCCTGTCTTTGAAGTTCATGAGAGCGAGGTTATAAAGGACGGTGATGGCAAGAAGGATGGCAAACACCTTTACGGCATTGGTCATGATGAGAATTCCGCCCATGACGTCATTGATTGATTTGGCCCAGTCGCTTTTGGTTTGGGCTTGCATGACATAAGGCAAGGCAAGGAGCTTCTCTTTGACTTCGTCAGAGTTATATCCTTCAAGGACATCAAGATGTGCTCCCGAATAGGAACCTCCCCAATCTCCAAGAATCGGAGAATCGCCATAGACGATGACGCCGTTATAGACGAACGCGTCGTAGACATCATAAACGGTTGCCGAATAGGTGACGTTTGAATAGGTAAAGGTGACTGTGTCCCCTGCTTTTGCCCCTGTCGCGTCAGAGATTTTCCCTGATATCGCAACCTGGTCAAGAGGCATGTCTGGGACAAATTTCATGTGGGTTTTGCTGCCGTTTTCGCCCAAAACGTAGATAAAAGAGTCGGCAGAATGACCTTCTTCGTAACCGATTGTCGAAGTTGCTCTTGTATACATTTCAAAGGATTTGACACCTTCGATGGCGAGGAGATCGCTTTCAACATCCTCTTTCGTTTTGATTGAGGAGAAGGTCAGAGATATATCTTGGCTATTGCCTAGTTTCGTATCGTGATCAAGGCCATAGTTAATCGTGTCTTCAATGCCAAAGCCACAGACAAGAAGGGCCGTGCATCCGGTGATACCGACGATGACCATGATGGATTTGACGACGTCGCTGAACACGTTTCTTAGAGCCATCTTGAGCGATAAGAAAGCGATGCCGTGTTTTGGCTCATTCTTTAGCGAGTAGGATTTCATGACCCTTGGACGAGGTCTCATCGATTCGCAAGGTTTGAGGGAGATTTCTCTTCTGGCGATGAAATAGGTAACGCCTCCTGCGACAAGAAGGAAAGCGAGGGCGGTCAAGATGCCTGTTACCCAAGGAAAAACATAGCTAAGCTTAGGAAGGGTATAGATAATCGCGTATTTCTTATCCATGATCCAAGGGATGAGGATAGGACCGACGATCTCTCCAATAAGGGTTCCTGCCCCTACCAAAGCGAGGGTAATTGAGACATACAAAGACATGACCTCGCTGTTTTTGAGACCTAAGGCTTTCATCGTGCCGATCTGCATCCTTTCCTTGAGGATGATTTGCGAGGTAGTCGTCAAAATGACGAGAACGGCAACAAGGAAGAAGACGAATGGGAAAAGGAAGGTGAAATTACGGGCTTGCTCAACGTCGTTATGAACGGTGATGACGAAAGGCATGTCGCTTCTATCGTTAGCAGACAGAAGGTTATTCGCCGTCTTCGATTTGAAATAGTCGGTGATAGAGGTTTTTATGGAAGAAGAATCCTCCCCTCCGTTCAGCTTGATGAGGTATTGATTTGGGCAAAGGAGTCGACCATCATAATCCACCGTGCCGTCTCCCTGGAAGAAAGAGACTTCAGTAAGGATCTCATGGAGAACGTTCATCTCCTCAATCTTATCTTCTTCTGAGATGTCGCTTCTCATGTTGTCATGAAGCATCGTGTCCAAGGCTTTATGAAAGGCTTTGTCACTGATGAGGACGGTTGAGTTGTTATATGAGGATTTAGCGATGTTCTCTGGGAATTTCATAAGTCCTGTGACTTTGAAATCGAGAACCAACGTCTTGGCTTTGAGAGGGTTCTTATCTTCTTCGTAATAGCGTTCTAGCTTAAGCAAATCGGAAAGCCAGGAAGACCTTGAGGTGAAGGCGCTCATATCGAGGGTGATGCCAAAATCGCCACCCAAAACATATGAACCTAAAGCGGCTTCGCTAGGATCGGATGAGCCAAGCGTTTCATCGATCCTCACAAAATAATCTGAGGTATCCTCCTCGCTCTTCTGAAGGTCATAAGGATGAGAAATAGATGGCTCACCATCGGTGATTCCGACATAGACAGAGTGGTGTCCAGCCTGTCCCATAATCTCAAAACGGGATTCAACATCGCCTTTATCGCCAACGATTCCTTTGATGGCCGCTTCGTCGCGGCTATCGTAATTGAGGGTCGTAACCCATAAATCGGCCATGTTGCCATTATCGAAGGTCTTTTGGACGCGGCTCTCAAAATTATCGGCATTGGCCATAAGGCCAACAAAAAGGGTCACCGCGATCGTACCGATGGCGATGATGGCGAGGAATTGTTTCCAGTTGTTCTTAATTTCCCTTAAGCCGAGTTTGGCGAGGATTTTTTTGACGCTCACCACTTAACCTCCGAAGGTTTGAGAGGGTTATCGATGATTCTATTCTCTTCGATCTTGCCATCCCTGATGCGGATAAGCCTTTCGGCGCATTCGCTGATTTTGCTGTTATGGGTGACAAGGATGACGGTTTTCTTATATTCCACTGCGACTTCGTTAAGAAGTTCGATGATGGCGGCGCCGGTTTTGCTATCGAGAGCGCCGGTAGGCTCATCGCAAAGGAGGAGCTTAGGGTTCTTGACGATGGCACGGGCGATGGCGACTCTTTGTTGCTCGCCACCAGAAAGCTGAGATGGGAAGTTATTGGCCCTTTTCTCTAAGCCAACCCTTTTGAGGATGTCTCTCGCATCGAATGGATCTTTGGCCACCGCAGCGGCAAGTTCGATGTTCTCAAGCGCGGTAAGGTTTGGCATCAGGTTATAGAACTGAAAAACGAATCCGATGTCGTTCCTTCTAAAAAGGGCGAGTTTGCTTGATTTGTATTTGGCAATGTCTTCTCCAGCGACGAGGTATTCGCCTGAAGTAGCGTTATCCATTCCTCCTAAAAGGTTGAGGAGGGTGCTTTTGCCAGCGCCTGAAGCCCCAAGGATAACGACAAATTCACCCTCGTTGAGGGTGAAGGAAACATCGTCCAAAGCCTTGACCTCATTGTCTTGGCCTTGGTTGTATATTTTTGAAAGATGGCTGACCTTAATTTGTTCCATGCCCTTGTTTATACGCCTATAAACGAAGGTTAACAAGTGAGAGGAAATTTAGAATTACTAAATTTGGTATGGATTATAGCCCCATGCATAGAGGCCATTCCACATGTTCTGCATGTGCTCAGGATGCTGGGAATTCTTGCCATGGAAAGCACCACTCACGATAACTGACTGATAGCCAAACCAGCTGACATTATAGAAGCCGGCGTTTTCCCAAATCGTGTTCGTAGCGTTCACGGAATTGGCGGTCAAAATAGCGTACTCATTATTGCTATATTCACCAAAAGAGGCGCAAATTGCAGAGGATTCTTTGGTAATTCTTAGGGCGTAGTAGCTATATCCCGCTCTCAAAATGTAATAGTTATTGATGCCTAATGGGGCGTGCTTTCTCACAAGGACGGTGTTCTGTCTTCCAGAGAGGGATTCGAAACTACCATCCTTCCCATAAGCGACGAGGGTTCCGCCATTAATCTCGATTGGAGAGAAGCCCCCTGCTTCAAGAGGCGAATGGTTGCCATTCCTCGAAGAGGCGATGATCAAAAGGCCATCACGCATCTCGAAGCGGCCATCGCTATCGACGCCATCGCCTTCGGAATTGATGTAATGGTTGCCACCTCTTATGTCGACAAGGGTGTCGATTCTCGTATCGTCGATGTTCGTAGCTTTCCAGCCATCATCAACGGAATTGACTGAGGTGATGCCACCAGTCGTTGAAATCTTCTGGGCAGTGAAACCTCTATAGGAGGTTTGAACATTGATTTGGCCGCCTCTCATATCAAGAAGGATGCCAGCTCTGATGCCTGAGGAGGAGTTCTTCGTTCCGGCATCGATCGAATAGTTGCCATCGTTGATGAGGACACTAGAAGAATCTGAGCGAATTCCATCCCCGTTATTGGCCTTGAGATAGAAAGAACCTCCGTCGATGAAGAGATCTTTCTCGGCGAAAAGAGCATGCGATTCATTGGATTGG
The DNA here is from genome assembly GCA_017531065.1 of Bacilli bacterium. Taxonomy (GTDB): domain Bacteria; phylum Bacillota_I; class Bacilli_A; order RFN20; family CAG-826; genus UBA4951. The sequence continues at coordinate 2,188 of JAFXLR010000159.1, read as the reverse complement.
ATGACACCGTTTCCCCCTTCCATGTAGAGATAGCCTGCACTACTAAGAGCAGCGCCTGGAACATCCATGTAATACTGGGCGTCTTTAAGCTCGATGCCGGCGATATCGTCATTTTCTTCCGCGTTTCCGAATACTGGGATTTTGACATTGGTGTCCAAAGAAGTGACTTCGATGCCATGACCTGCCTCACCGGTAGAGATAAAGACGAAAGAACCGCCTTCATCTTCTCTTCCAAGGATGATTGAGTTTGCGGCTTTGAGGCAGCTTCCTGGAGAGAGGACCGCCATAGTGACGCCATAGGCGTCGATGCCTTTTCTTGATTCGATGCCGTTATTGCAGAAGGCATTGACTCTAAGCGAGCCTTTGCCACGGACTTTGATTTTCGAATAAGCATATATTGAAGCGTCGTTTTGCTCATCGACAAAATGCCCATCGCGGTTATCAACAATGATGGATGCGGTATTCTCTGGGAGATTCAAAAGGAGATTCGAAGAGCCGGAGGAATAGATTGGTCCTGGGGTGATTGTCTCTTCGCCTAGGTCAAACGAATAGGCTCCACTGGAGCTAAGGAAAACGCCATTCATGAGAAGTCTCACGGTGTCGTTATTCTCTAAAGCATCGGCCTTATTGAGGATGACTCCATCAGAAAGGTTTCCGCTTAAGACGTAATCGCCGACTTGATTGATGGTGATGACGTTATTCTCATTATCGACGCTGACCATCGAAGGGTCGCTTGTCGTTGAGGCGCCATCATGCAAATCGATGCGGATCGTGCTTGATGGGAGGTTATTTTGCTGACCACCGATTGCGCTATTGGCGGCCGAATCGATGGAGAGTTCGCTTTCATTGATCGAAAGCCCACTGTCATTGACGGTTGGGATCGACGGTGCGTTTTCTTTGCTTGAAGAAGGTCCGCTTTGGCAAGAAGGGATAAGAAAAAGGGAGAGCACAAGCGGAAGAATGAATGAACGTTTCTTCATCTAAGGCCCTCCTTTCTCTTAGTTAGTTTTAAATGCTTTTTCCGGCCTTCAACAAATTAATGCGCAAAGCCCCAATATTTATTGGTTTTAGTCAGCAAGGGTGCCCATTGGATCCCATGGATGGAGTTTGGTTGGGGTCTCAAGGGTGGCGTTAAGCTCCTCTTTGCTAAGGTACTTCTTCATGATGACGGCCTGGTAGACGAACTTATCGAACCAGGATTCGCTCATGACGTAATAGCCATTAAGGGCGTGTTCGCTTCCCCAGCTGTTCTCGATTTTCCATCTGTTGGCTTTGCCATCTTTGATGTTGACGCCGGTGATGACCATCGCGTGGTTCATGGCGCTATGCCAGTAATCGAGCATCTTCTCTTTCTCAAATTCGACGCTTAAGCCGAATGGGGTCTCGTAATCGAAGGATTTGTCATCCCAGGCGTAGAGTTTTGGATCGCGGTAGAAAGAGACGTCGCTGCCAAACCAGACTGGCTCGCCATCGGAAAGCTGCTTGATGATGAGCTCTTTGATGCGCTCCATTGGGAGGTTAAGGTGGTTGATCGGTTTGCCTTCTTTGACGTTGCCAAGGTATTCGATGGTGAAGTTCTTCATGTATGGCTTGTCACTTGTTGGCGAGTTGATGAGGGACTGATATTCATCGATACGCTCACCAATGTACTTCTCGAAGAAGGTTTTTGGGGTGAGGTCTTTGTCGATGTGGTAACCCTTCTCATTCTCATATTCGAAGTCGAAGGTTTTAGGTGGGACACCGAAGCAGTTAAGGAAGAGATGGTAGATTTTTTCCATGACTTCGTCTTTCATCTTTCTAGCGGTCGCGATATCGCCTTTTTTGAGGAAAGAGGCGGAATCTGCAGCGAATTTTCGAATTGCAGCGTTCACTAAGAAGTCGCTTTCCTGGGTGTTTTCGCTCTGGAAAGTCTCTGGGAATTTGTTTTGTGGGACGAGGCCATATTTCTTGACGAGGTTAACGAACATATCCCACTGACCGCCATCGGAGACCGGCATGGCGAGGATGAAATGAAGCTCTCTGTCGTCATGGTCGCGGCCACCAAGCTCAAGGATGGTCTCGAGGGCGAAGTTGGCTTTCTCGATCTTGTCATAGAGGGAGATGTAGTTCTGGGAGAGCTCAAAGGATTTGAGTTCGCATTTCTTGGCGATGATCTCGCGAAGGACATTGAGACCAGCGAAGATCCAGC
>JAFXLR010000158.1 GCA_017531065.1 Bacilli bacterium | reverse complement strand
CAGGGCGGCGCTGAAGACCTCGTCGGCCATGGTGACATGCTTATTGATTGTTCGCTTATCGCGAGAAATGGCTTAACCCGTGCCCAGGGCTGCCTTGTTGACGATGGCGAGATCGAGAAAGTCGTCTCCTTCATCAACTCCCAAGGCTTAGGCACGATGTATGACGATAACTTCCTTGACCTTGTCGACCACGAAGCCGAGGCTAAAGCGGCGGAAGCGGCTATGCCAACCGTCTCGAGAGCCGAACTTAAGGCCCAGTCCGATGAGGATTTCTACAACATGGTCAAAGAGCAAGTCATGGCCACCGAATACACCTCAATTTCCAAAATTCAGCGACAATTCGGCGTCGGATTCCCTCGCGCAGGCAAATTATTCGCGATGCTCCAAGCTGATGGAATCGTCGCTATGGCACCAGATAGCCCAAGCTCTTCCAAAGGCTGCAAGGTTCTTGTTCACGCGCCAAATGAACTCGAGGACATCAAACTCGGATCGGACAACTAATGAGAATCGGAACTGATATCGTGGAAATAGCCCGAATCTCAGATCCGGAGCGTCTAGCGAATAAAATCCTCTCTCAGAGAGAGAAAGAATATTATGAGGCCCGCTCTAACAAAGCGGAGGTTCTCGCCGGTTTCTTTGCGGCCAAAGAAGCCTTCATGAAAGCGACTGGCAAAGGCTTAGGCCTAGCGCCGATGAATGAGATTGAGATCCTTCACGAAGAAGAAGGGGCGCCATACATCCTTTTCAAAGAGAAAACCTACAGCGTCTCCATCAGCCACGATGGTGGCTTTGCTATCGCAACTGCGTTATACGAATGAAAGAGATATTTATTTCCGCAAAACTAATCGAGAGCAACGTCATCCGTTTGTCTCCGGCAATCGATGATCCGCATATCTCTCTTCTTATCGACCATAAGATCGTTTTGAAGCTAGAAGGCCAAAAAGGCAGGAATTTCGTCGATTTCCATTTGAACAAGCCTCTCCTTTTGGGACATAGCTACTTTTTGCTTGTCCCTTCCTATGGAAGGATCCCTCTCGACGTCAAAGATGCGACGACCTTCAAAGGTTTTGACGAGGCCTATTATTTCGACGGCGAATTAGGCGCGATTTATCGAAGAACCGAAACAACCTTCAGATTATGGGCTCCTTTGGCCTCAAAAGTCGTTCTTAGGCTCAAGAAGAAGGGGGAATACTATTTCTCCTCGATTAAGATGATGCGCCAAGAAAAAGGCGTCTACGAAATCAAAGTCAAAGGCGACCTAAACTAGGCGGAATACCTTTACGAGGTGACGAATAACGAGATCGCTCTTGAGACCATCGACCCATATGCAAAGGGCTCAGTGGCCGATGCGAGAACGAGCGTCGTCTTAAACCTCGAATCCCTCAGAATCAAAAAGGAAAGAGAGAACCTCCCGGTGATTGAAAACTACACCGATGCGATCATTTATGAAGGCTCTGTCAGAGATATGACGAGCGACATTCATTCGACCATCGTCAATAAAGGCAAATTCTTAGGCCTTATCGAAGAAAACGCGAAGACCGAACAAGGCCATAGAGCAGGTTTTGATTACTTCACGAGCCTTGGTTTCACCCATCTCCAGCTCCTTCCAATCAATGACTTTGCGACTATCGATGAAGAGGAACCAGAAGACTCTTACAACTGGGGTTATGACCCTGCCCAATATTTCGTTCCAGAGGGTTCATATTCCACTAATCCAAATGACCCGAAAGCCAGGGTTATTGAGGCCCAAAAGATGATTGAGGCCTTCCACAAAAAAGGCATCAGAATCAACCTCGATGTGGTCTATAACCATGTCTACGATTACCTCAATTCCTCATTCGAGAAAGTCGTTCCTGGCTACTATTTCAGAAAACACAAAAACGGCAAACTCCAAAACACTTCGTATTGCGGAAACGACCTCGCAAGCGAGAAGAAGATGGTCCATAAACTCATCCTCGATTCGGCGAAGTGGTGGATCGATTACTATGATGTCGATGGATTCCGTTTCGACCTCATGGGCATAATCGACGTGGAAACTGTCAAGGAAATCGCCAAATATGGCAAAGCCAAAGACCCTTCCTTCATGGTTTATGGAGAGGGTTGGAATATGGGTTGCGAAACCACTCACAAACTCGCAAACATGGAGAACGCCCATCTTCTCCCTGAATTTGCTTTCTTTAATGACGTCTACCGTGAAAGCACAAAGAAATACGTATCTGGCGATTTAAGCGCCAAAGATGCCTTCTTATTTAGCTTGTTTGGCTCATCCTTAGAGTGGAGTGGCCGTTCCCCGATGTTCAAATTCCTGAACCAGACCATCAACTATGTTGAGTGCCACGATAACCGCACATTCTTCGATTACCTTGAGCAAAAAGGCATAAGCAGCGCAAAAGAAAAAGAAGCCAGGTGCAAATTGGCCCTCGCTGCAGTCGCTTTGTCTTTCGGCGTTCCTTTCTTCCATATGGGTCAGGAAATCGGCCAGAGCAAGTTCGGAAATGAGAACTCATACAAGGCCGGAGATACCGTTAACAAATTTTCCTATGTACTTTTGGACTCCAAACACATGGAGGCCAATTTCTTCCGAGATTTACTGCATTTTCGCAAGACTCTTCGACCTCTAAAAACCGCTGATTTTTCGAAAATCGCACCGAATGTGGATGTAAAAGAGATACCTGGGGGCGCTATCCTCGTTGTGCTACGCGACGAGAAGTCATTCCCAAAGTTCAAAGACATCTCCATCTTCTTCAACCCTACCAACGAGCCAATCAACTATTCCTTTGAGAAGGCCGTGACCTTGCTTTTCACAGCCGGTGGAAACGCTCTCTCAACAAATACGAAGCTCAACAACGTCTTAGTACCAAAAGAATCCCTTCTCGTCGTGGCAAATTGATCGAAGAATCATTTTCACGAAAAGGAGGAAACACCAATGATTTCGACAACGCTTCTAGCCGGAGAACTCGGCGAGGTTTTCGCGCTCCAAACCGGAGAACTTTATCGCTACGTCCATCTCGATGCGATAGCGGATCTTTACGCAGAAAGGCCGATGAACTCGGTCTTTAAGGTTCCTGTCCACGCTTTCGGAAACCTGAAGACTTCTTTCTACGCCCTTCCAAACGGAACCCGCGTCATCGTCCGCGGTTGGATTGAGACAAGGGACGAGATCGGAGTGGTCGTCATCTCAGAGCTTGAAGAGCTTTTCCCTCTCCCGAAAGAGAAGAAGGTTGCTGTCCCAAAAATAAAGAGCAGAGCGAGATTAAGCACCGTTTCCTAGCGAATTATAGCCTAGGTGCTATAATTTGAGGCATGTGCAACAAGTATCTAAGAATCGTACCTACCTTGGGCGTCCGTATCGTCCATGATTTCTTACATCATTTCAAGAAAAGGGCAAAGCACCCTGAAAGATATCCTTGGGAAGAGAGATGGGCAAAAGCCCAGAAAACTCTCCAGTCTTTGAACCGTCATTTCCATATGGACATCCGTGTTGAGGGTTTTGAGAACTATGAAAACACCTTAAAAGCCGGTGACAAGGCCCTTTTAGTTGGCAACCATACATCATTCCTTGATCCGCTCATCCTCATTTCTTTCATCAATGAGCCGCTTCTTTTGGTTGGCAAAAAGGAAGTCGAGAAGATGCCTTTCGTCGGCGTCGCCTTCAAATCAATCAGCGGTGTCTTCATGGATAGAGAAGACCTCAAACAGTCGCTTAAAATCATCCTTGAGTGCAGCAACACCCTAAAAACCAAGAAAGCCTCCGTCCTCATTTTCCCAGAAGGAACGAGGAACAAGGACGCTGAGAATACGCTTCCTGCCGAGTATCATGCCGGCACATTTAAGGCCGCAACCCGCGTTGGCGCGCCTATCATACCGATCGCGATGTGGGGGAACTTCCGTGGTCTTAGAACCAAACCAGACTACAAATCCCTCCCGATCAGCATCGTTTTCGGTAAGCCAATCACCCAAGAGGACTATAAAGACCTCTCTAGCGAAGAGGTCGCCGAGAAAGTTCGCGAATGGACCATCTCTCAGATTGAGAGACTCAAGAAATTCGACAAACAGTACTTTGAAAAGGGCGAACAAAAAATCCCTCTCCGCAAGAGGAAGAGGGATGTCTTCGTCCGTTATGACTTCGATGAGATGAAGGAAATCGCCTAATCTCCGAAGATTTTCCTTTGCTTCGCCATCACTATGCAGCTCTTTGGATAGTGGTTTTTGGCGATGCCTTGGGTGACTTTGACAAAACCTAAGTTGACGTTGTCGTAGCTCACGATGTAGAAGCCGTCTTCTTTATCCATTGGGAAGGTGTTTCCGTAGATATAGGCTTTAGCCTCCTCTTCGGTGATCTTGACGGAATAAGAGACATCAAGATAGGCGGCGAGGTGGTG
>JAFXLR010000157.1 GCA_017531065.1 Bacilli bacterium | reverse complement strand
GTCTGCCTGCCGCATACGCGGATTTCATGCCGGCAGTCGGCAGCATCGATTACGGTTTGCTTTCCTTCGCAGGTGAAGCTGCAGCGGCGGCTCCCGTGGTTGTCGCGGGTGACACTCCGGTAGCGGAAGCTATCCCGGTTCACAAGGTTCCGACGTTCGACGACGGTTCGCCGAAGTTCACGAAGATCGAGATCGTGTGCAAGGAGACCCGCCTGGAGAGCCTGAAGAACGCGATGATGGATCTCGGCATCACAGGTATGACCGTCTCCCACGTACTCGGCTGCGGCGCGCAGAAGGGTACTCCGGAGTACTACCGTGGTGTTCCGGTTGAGGCAACGCTGCTTCCGAAGATCCAGGTCGACATCGTTGTCAGCAAGATTCCTGTAAGAGAGGTTATCGATACTGCCAAACGAGTCCTCTACACCGGTCACATCGGCGATGGCAAAATCTTCGTTTATGACGTTGAGAATGTCGTCAAAGTGAGAACCGGCGAAGAAGGTTACGACGCACTTCAAGACGAAGAATAACGAACATAAAACACCCACTGCCACATGAATATTCGCCTGGCGGTGGGTTTTTTGTTGAGAAGAGAAGTCAACAAGGCTAGAATACTTCGCCGTATGATAGTGTTGATTGATATCTTATCAATAGCGGCGATCGTTGGGATGATTCTGCTCATCATCTTCTTCCCAACGCTTAAGATTGGAAAGCTCCATCTAAGCACCTTTTATTTCCCGTTGCTTTTGGTTGCTATCATCTTCCTCATCTTCCCATTCTTCAATAAAAGTGAGCTTCAAAAAGCCCTCTTCACGAATAATCCAATCAACCCTTTGAAGATCCTTATCCTCTTCCTTTCGGTATCCGTCCTTTCGATTGGCTTAGATAAATCTGGGTTCTTCTCTTTCCTCGCTTCTTGGTCAATCAAGAAAGTGAAGCAATCGCAGCACGCGCTCTTCCTCTTCTTATATCTTTTCATCTCTGTGACCACGGTCTTCACATCTAACGACATCGTTATCTTGACCTTCACCCCATTCATCATCCATTTGGCAAAAGAGGGCAAATTCAACCCTCTTCCATACCTCGTTATGGAGTTCGTCGCAGGCAATACCTTCTCGATGCTTTTGGAGATCGGAAACCCGACAAATATCTACCTTTCCACCGTATTTGAAGTGGGATTTGCTAAGTATTTTGAAGTAATGGCCATCCCAACCCTTATCATCGGAATCTTCTCAATCGCCGTCCTTTTCCTTGTCTTCCATAGGGAATTAGCCAAACCAATCGAGCACTTCGACGTTGAGGTCAAAATGGTTGAAGACCCATTCCTCATGTATGTTTCTTTGATCCATCTTGGTCTTGCGATTATCTGTTTAGCCATCTCAAACATCATCAACATCGAGATGTGGATGATCACCTTGGGATTCGCTATCTCGATGAGCCTTATCGTCATCGTTTATTCAATCGTCAAAAAGAAAAACGAGATTGGGCTCATCTACAAGAAACTCCCCTACTCCCTTGTCCCATTCATTCTCTCAATGTTCGTCATCATCATGGCGGAAGATGGAACTGGGCTATTTGGTTATGTCGCTTCCTTCTTAAACGGAATCGAGAATCCCATCTTCCAAGGCTGGGCTTACCTTGCAAGCTCAACCTTAGCCTGCAACTTTGTGAACAACATCCCAATGTCCTTAATGTTCAGCAGGATCTTGGATGGCAATTTGGTTAGTGTTTTCGCAACGATTATCGGTTCGAACTTAGGAGCGCTTCTCACTCCGATCGGCGCACTAGCCGGAATCATGTGGATGAGCATCCTCAAGCACAAAGGCATCCACTTCTCCTTTGGAGAGTTCATCAAATACGGGGCCGTCATCACCGGGTTCATGCTCGTTGGTGCGCTTGGTGCTGTCGCTCTAATACCCCTCTTCATATAAAAAACCGCCAGATATCCTGACGGTTTGTTTTTTTTAATTATGTAGCTTATTTGGCAAGCTTAGCTTCGATGGAAGCAAGGAGATCGCCGACGGTTTTGAATTCGGCTAATTCCTCTGGGCTGAATTCGATGCCGTACTTGTCTTCTAAATCAAGACACATCTCAACGACATCGAGGCTATCGAGACCAAAATCCTTAAGGGACTTGGCTTCATCGATTTTTTCGACTTTCATTCTTTCGCAAAATAATTTGCGGATTTCATTCATCTGGTCTGCGCTCATAAAATGCACCTCACAACGTGCCTATTATAGGTGGGAAAAGAGACTCGTGCAAGCCCAAGGCCCTCTTTAGAGGGAGCGGTCTTTATTCCTTAAGGATATCGAGGGTGTCGAATAACTTAACCTCTTCGCCATTTACGGTGTAGACGTAATAGGAGAGAGACTTCTCATCAAGGTCAAGGACACCGAACATCTGAGCGTTCACGTTGCCAGTCGCAGGATCGCCGGCATGGTATTCCTGGGACGAGGTATAACTGCCACTCTGATAGGACTCGTATTGGTTGTTTAGATTAAGGGTGCCAAGTTCGATTTTGTATTTGTTCGAGAGGAAGGTCTTACTCGGGTTTAGTCCTTTGACCTCACCGTCTTCGACAACGACTTCTGACCAAATGCCATCGGCTTCGGAAGCGCCGCAGCGGTGCCCTGCTGCGCCAGTAGTGACGTAATATGTGCCATTAGGATTCTTATCGTATGAAATGCCGTCTTTCTCTTCTAATTCAACGTCGAAGTTGACGACTTCTTCGTTGTTCCAAGTGGTCGAATAGCCAGCCGCATCCCACTTATAAGGCTTGGTTTTGCTATAAGTGTGGTCATGGGCTTGTAAGACTAAGTCAACGTGCG
>JAFXLR010000156.1 GCA_017531065.1 Bacilli bacterium | reverse complement strand
GTATAAGTCGTTGCCTGTGGCTTGGCCGATGAGCTCAAGGTCATCTTTAGCCAATCCTTCGAGGACTTTTTCGGTGTCTGCGTTCTCTTTTTCAAATTCATCGCAGATTTGGAATATCGCGCCTGTGCTTAAGCCTGTCTTAGGCTTGACAATAAGGCAGTGATATTGGGTTTTAACAGGGATTTGCTGGAGATTTTCACCTAAAGAGGTGGCAATTGCAGGCTTTGTGTTAAGAAAGAACGGAACATCTGCCCCAAGGCTTAAAGCGATGCGGTTGATGGTCTCTGGGTCTGTCTTGATCTTAAGAAGCGAGATAAGGCTTTCGATGACCGCGGCAGCGTTGGAAGAGCCTCCTCCTAAGCCAGCAGCAAAAGGGATCTCCTTGTGGATGTTTATATTGAAGTTATCTTTGAAGCCAAATTCTTTTCTCATGGCTTCGACTGCTTTTGTGCAAAGGTTATGACGAAGATTGGCGAGGCCAATATCATCACAAGTGATGAATGTGTCGAAAGCGCCTGGGCGTTTCTCGATTTCGATGACGTCGTGAAGCTCAATCGGGATCATGACGGTCTCGAGATTGTGGTAGCCGTCTTCTCTTTCGTTGAGAACCCTAAGCGAGAGGTTGATCTTCGCGTAGGATTTGACTATTTGATGTGATTTCTCAAATAACATAGGTGGAATATAGACGATTTTACTAGTTTGATTTTTTAAATCAACAAATAGCCTTTAAGAGGCTTAAATATCCTTCCAAAGATATCTCCTGAGGCCTTAGATTTGGTTTGATTTGGGCTTTCTCCAAAACCTCTTTTGCTTTAGCGGAATCTTTTAAGTGCTGGGTGAGGTTGTTATAGATGGTTTTTCTCTTGTGGAGGAAGAGGGATGACGCCAAAGAATACAGCTTATTGGCCTCTTCGAGGTTGTCGTTTTTAATCTTCAAAACGAAGACGCTGGAATCCACGTGTGGGGCGGGCGCGAAAGAGGTTCTTGGAACGTTAAACCCCTTAACGAAATCGGCACGATATTTGATAAGGAGTCCTAAAGGACTATAGTCTTCGCTTCCTTGCGGAGCTTTAAGTCTAGAAACAACTTCTTTTTGGACCATGAAAACACCGGTCTTTAGGTTCTTTGCATTAAGCAAAACCCTTTCAAGAATTGCGCTGGTGATGTAGTAAGGAAGGTTGCTGATGATCTTGGTGTATTTCTCGTAATCCCATTTCATGGCATTACCAACCATTGGGGTCACGGTCTTTGAATTGGCGTAGTCTTCCTTAAGTTTCTGAACCAAGCCTTCATCAATATCGATCAAATCGGCTTTTGGTGCGCTTTGTTCGATGAAATAAGAAAGAGATCCGGCGCCAGAACCGATTTCTAAAACGGTGTCGGCCTCTTCGATCTCGGCTAAATCGACAATCTTCTTTGCTGCGTCGGCATCGATAAGGAAGTTTTGGCCAACTTCGTGTTTTGCTAAGAGCTTATACTCAGCGATTTTCTCAAAATATTGTTCTTCATTCATTGCCAAGAGCCTCCTCTAAATCTTTTCTATCTAATCCAAGCGCCTGAGGTCTTTTCAAAAGGGTCTTTCCGTTAACCTGATCAACGTGAAGTTTGTTCTCTAGCGCCTTTCTTTTCGTGGAAGAATCACTTCCACCAGCAAGGCCGAGCTCAAACAAATCGTTCATGGTCAAATTTGAAGATTTCTTTTCTCTATTTTCGAGCATTAAATGGTCTAAAGCTTCCATGATCGTAGCCTTATCAGACTCCGCTACACCGACTTTGTGCTTTTTTATGGCTTTTTCCTTTGGGACGAAAGCGTTAAAGAGTCCCGCAATCTCGCTGTTTAAGATGTCTCGGATTCTTTTTCCAGGGGCATCAGGGTCAGTTAAAACAACAATCGTCCTTGTCTTTGACAAGGCCCTTATGTACTCTATGGTTTCACGTGAAACCTCAGAACCATTAGTAGTAATGATGTCTGCGTCCAAAAAAGACTGGAGCAAATCCTTGTCCATTTTGCCTTCAACTACTATTACATTCGGATATTTTACTTTCATTTGATGTGAAATAAGGCTTTAAAGTTGTTTTCTACTGCAATTTCCATCTCTTTTTCAGAAATCCCGCGCAAATCCGCCATGGTTTGAAGAATTTCTTTGATATGTGATGGCTCATTCTGTTTGCCGCGATATGGAACCGGTGAGAGGTATGGTGCATCGGTTTCTGTAAGGATCCTATCTATTGGACACTTTTTCACATTTTCTTTTGGCTCAACGGCGTTCTTATAAGTTACTGGGCCGTCGAATCCAAAGTAACAACCAAGCTTGGCAAAGCGTTCTAACATCTCTGTAGACCCGCTATAGCAATGAAGCACGCAACCGGCTTTGGCTGGGTGTTCTTTTAAGATGGTATAAGTGTCTTCGCTAGCGTCTCTAGCATGTATAGAAAGAGGCAAATTAAGCTCATTAGCTAATTCGATCTGTTTGATAAACCAAACCTTCTGGTTGTCGTGGTCTTTTTGTTCTTTAAACCAATGATAATCGAGGCCAATTTCCCCTATCGCGATGACCTTTTCGTCTTTTGCGAGCTTTTTAATCTCTTCCAAAGCCTCGTCGCTAATTCCTTCGAGGTTCTCTGGGTGAAAGCCGACTGCTGCATAAACGCCATCGAATTCATGGGCTATCTGGATGGCTTTCTTAGAGCTATCTAAGTCCCAACCGATGCAGACCATTAAAGAAACGCCTGCTTCTTTGGCGTTTTTGATATATTCCGCCCTCTTATCAAAGAGACCGTCATCGTTTAAATGGCAATGTGAGTCGAGCATTCTATTTTCCTACGCAGAATCTTGAGAAGATCTCGTCAGTTAAATCAAGGGTGGCGCCTTCTCCTAAGAGCTCTCTGGAACCGTTATAAGCGGCC
>JAFXLR010000155.1 GCA_017531065.1 Bacilli bacterium | reverse complement strand
GTATTCTGGAAGAGAATAATTCGCATCATACCCTTCCTCCTCGCCGTTAAGGAAATCATGGGCGACATAGTCTTTGACGTTTGGATAGAGCTTAGAGATGCCGCTTTTGATCTTGTTCTCTTTGTTGGTCTTGATGGCACCTACGGTAGCGAGGTTCATAAGGCCGATGAGGAGAGCGGCTCCGCTAGCGATCGTGGCTAACGTAAGGGAGACTTTGAAATACTTGTTCATAGTGCAAAACCTCCAGCAAAAACCGTCCAGAATACGATCCCAACGGCAAGGGCAGGGATAACGATAGCAAGAATGATGTCTTTCTTCTTCCACTGCTCACTTGACCATTTTGGATAGTCGAAGAGTGGCGCTAAGCAGTTAGCGATAAGGATGCCATAACCAACACCCTCAGGGAGAGCGGCGAAGTGACGGATGAAGAAAGCGGCGATCGCTGCGCTCATCGCGTAGAGCACTCTGCTTGGAGTGGTTATCGGCATGGTGACTGGGTCAGTGACCATATAGACGGCACCGAATAAGAAGCCACCGCTAAGAAGATGGGAAAGAACCCATTCACCATATGATGGGATGATTCCACCACGGCCGAAGACGGTGAATCCACCAGCGAGTGTAAGCAAAGCGAATGTCGCAATGTAAGTAACAACGACCTTCCAGTCGGCCACTCTCTTGATGAGAAGATAGACAAGGCCAACGAGGATGGCGATCTTGCAGGTTTCGCCTAAGGTTCCTGGGACATTGCCAAGGAATAGGTCGAGAGGGCTATATTGCCCCCCTGCTAAGTATGTTGGGCTGACGGTGACCTCATCAAAGCCAGCGAACGGGGCGGTGTAATACATCGTTCCGCCGAAGCAGACTTTGGCGAAGACCATGCCGACGGCGGCTGGGTTGAAAAGGTTATTTCCGGTTCCGCCGAATAAGAGCTTACCGAAGACGATGCCAGCGGCAGCGCCGATTAATAAGGCGTACCAGGAAGTGCCAGCAGGGAGAATCATCGCGAAGATGAGGGCGCTCACCAATGCAGCCAAGAAATTGCTGAGCCTATAGTAGCTAAACCCGTATTTGAGTCTTTCGATGAAGGAATGTTTCTTGAGGTCGACAGGCATCCCGTGGGTGACAAGCACGAAGATGAGTTCGGCAAGTTCCATCACGGCAACGCTGATAAGAACATTCTTGAGGGCGCCTAAAGGCCAGGCGATGAAGGAGAAGACGACGACAGGGAGAAGAGCGATGACGACGTCGAGAAGCATGCCGACGAGGTTATCTTTCCTTCTCACATGAGGAGCGCTTTCCTTGATGATTGAAATCGTATCCATTTCCATATGCGTTACTCCCCTCACATTTTGGCGAAGAGCTTGGCTCTTCTCACATAATCCGTGACCTGGATCTTTGAGGTGCAGCTATATGTGCAAAGGCCACATTCGATGCACTTGAGAGGCTCTAAGAGCTTGATTGTGTCTTTGTCCATGGCTTTGACCGCGTTCATGATCTGAACAGGCTTGAGATGGACTGGGCAAGAAAGGACGCAGGAACCGCATCTGATGCAGTTCTCTTCCTTTGACTCATCATGGTCGAGGACGATGATTGAGGTGACGGTCTTCGTGCAGATGCAATCGTCCGATGGGATTGAGGCGCCCATCATTGGGCCACCGAGGATGAAGACTTTCTTCTTCTCTGGGTGAACGTATCCACCGCACTTCTCAAGGATGTATTTCATTGGGGTGCCGACTCTGATCGAGAAGTTGGATGGGTATTTGATCGCGTCACCGGTGACGGAGACGAAACGCTCAATGACCGGTTTGTTGTATTTGACGTTCTGAAGGAGGCCGACGACGGTTGAGACGTTGAAGTCGACGATTCCATATTCGCTTGGGAGATGACCAGAAGGGACATCAATTCCCGTTGCGCTTTTGATCATGGCGATCTCCCAGCCCTGTGGGTAGAAGTTGCCAACTGGGCAGACGGTGATGCCTGAATCAGGCATCGCGCGTAAGAACTCATCGTAGATGGCGATGATGTCTTTGTATTTGTTTTTGATGCAAAGCCTCGCGTCTTTGGTGCCGAAAGCCTGCTGTAAGAGCTTAATGCCTTCGATGACTTCTTCTGGCTTTTCCATCATCATGCGCTTATCGGCGGTGAGATATGGCTCACATTCGACACCATTGATGAGGATGGTTTTGATCTCGCGTCCTTTGGTGTCGAACTTGATGTAGGTTGGGAAAGATGAGCCACCTAAACCGACGGAGGCGCATTCTTTCGCAATGTTCATGAAATCTTCTCTTGTGAGGGAAGCGATTTCTTCTTTGGTCCTATTATGGACGACAGTCTCATCCTCTTCCTCTTTGAAGTCGTTTTTGATGTGGATGAAGTTCACCATCTTGCCAGAACGGTGAAGGTGTTTCTCGAAACCGACGAAGGTGCCGCTGACGGTCGCATGGATCGGCTGATCGAAGAATGGGCCATGTCTCATGCCGATGACTTGGTACATCTTGACGTGATCCCCTTCTTTGATCGTTAGGTCCGCTTTCGGGCATCTTGCGTTCTCAAGAGCAATAAAAATGTCTTCTGGCTCCCCGATATCCACGACCGGAAAGATGTCTAGAAGATTTCTTGTGTTCTCAATGTGTGTTGTCTTCGCAATCATTTTTGTTTCCAGCTTATGCTGGTCCGAATTTTGTACCCTAGTATTTTAGCGTATCGGTAAAAAAGTAAAACCCTTTTATATCAATAAAAGAATAACGGTTTGCTTCTTTCCAAATATCTATCTTTTACTTAAGGAAGAAAAAGCCCCCTGCTTCTAAGGCAAAGGGCTATTTCATAAAGGTTTTGTGGGGGTTTTTATTACACTATCGAGTTGATCGCGCTTAAGAGGGCCGCGCTATCGTAGAAGTTTTCGTAAGCAAAGTCGACATCAGGTTCAATGCCGTGCTCAATTGAGATGAAAT
>JAFXLR010000154.1 GCA_017531065.1 Bacilli bacterium | reverse complement strand
TTCGTTCTGCATAATGCCAAGGAAGTTGACCATCTGGTTGCAAAGGGTGCTTAAATGGCCAGCTGGGGTGCTGGTGATTTTGCCTGGAACGCCACCCAAACCCTGTTGGATGAGCTGTTTGAGGGACCAGCCAGCGCAATAACCGGTAAGCATGCTAAGATCGTGGATGTGGATGTCGGCGTTGCGGTGGGCATCACCGATTTCCTTATCGTAAACCTGGCTTAACCAGTAGTTAGCGGTGACAGCGCCGCTGTTGGAAAGGATAAGACCACCAACGGAATAGGTAACGGTACTGTTCTCTTTGACACGCCAGTCGCTGATCTTGAGGTAGTTGTCGACGACTGTCGCATAGTTGAGTTCGGTCTTCTTGATCTCACGGATATCCGCATGTTTCTTACGGTAGTCCATGTAGCTGTGGGCCACATCGACGTATCCAGCCTGGATCAAGACGATTTCAACGCTGTCCTGGATGTCTTCAACATCCACGATGCCATTGTTGACCTTCTTATTGAACTCCGCTGTGACACGGAGAGCTAAGAGCTCAATGATATTCTTATCTGCTTCTTTGTGTTCCGCGACGAAGGCTCTTTCGATGGCCTTCTCAATTCTCGATAAATCAAATTCAACGATCGATTCATCTCTTTTTCTAACTTTTAACATACACAACGCTCCTTTCGCGTTCGCACACACAGAGATTAAGGAATAAGGGGCTTTTAAAACGCCTCTTATTCGACCCAATCTATGTAGAGGGGGGACTGTTTATCTCCCTTGCACCGATAATCATAAGGAACGGATAACAAATTGCAATCAAAATGCACACCTAAATTTAAGAAAATTTTTGAAAACTTTTTCACAGAGTTTTCCACAATCAAAAACCTTAGTATTTTCGCCATTTTGACGGGCAACAAGAATGTAAATACGAAGTCAATAAGAAAAATATCAATTTTTGACAGTGTATCAAATAGTGCTGATACACTCGGTAGAAAGCCATTTTCTGACTAATTCAGATTTCTTTTCTGAACTGATCAGCTCAATTTTCACCCTTAAAAACTTTCTTTTAGATTGACGAATAAAATTGTGGAAAACTTAAAGGCCAAAAAATGCGATGGGAATTGAGCAATTTTGAGGTCTCTTTCACCATTAAATTCGTGTAACAAAAAACTACTATTTTTGGGGTGAATTTATACACTTTGGAGCATTAATATGCATATAGCGTATGCGCGCAACTTATTTTATTAATGTTTATTTATTTTTTGGTTAGGTGCGCTATCATAAAATCAACAATTGTTTCGGAGGAACAATAAATATGGGAGAAAAACAACCAAAGAAGAAGGGTGCTTTTAAGAGATTCTTTGAAGAATTTAAAGCATTCATCAACAAAGGCAACGCTTTCATGCTTGCTGTTGGCGTCGTCATCGGCGGCGCGTTCAACGCCATTGTCACTTCACTCGTCAATATCTTGATGAGCTTAGCGACCTGGGGTGTTCCAGGAGGTCTTAAAGGACTTGTTACCGTCCTTCCAGCCTTAACTGATGCCCAGAAGGGTGCGGCATTCCTTCAGAACGGACAGACCGTCAACCTTCAGTCCTTCACCATGGCTGAGGTCAACGATCGCGTTATCGAATTCGCAGCCCAACAAGGCGTTACTGATTTAAAGGTTGAAAGCGACACCTTCATCCAGTGGAAGAACTCGCTTCTCGGTCTTTACGAACAGCACGGCACAACCTTCACCTACAAGATGTCTGCCATCATCGACTGGGGCGCCTTCATCAACGCCGTTATCGCCTTCATCATCATCGGCTTGACCCTCTTCATCATCGTTAAGATCATGAACAAGATTGAAGCCAAGAAAGCTGAAGCCAAAGCTAAGGCCCTTGAGAAGTATTACGAGAAACACCCAGAAGAGAGACCTGTCCCACCTGAGGAAGGAACTCCTGAGCCAACCGAAGCTGATATTCTTAAAGAGATTCTTGCCGAGTTAAAGAAAACCAACGAAGGCAAAAAGAAACCGGCAAAAGAAGCCGAATAATCGCCACAAAAATTAAAAAAGAGGCAGCAAAACCTGCCTCTTTTCTTTTTCTAGCGGTTATTTGAGGGCATCTACAATTTGCTTTGCATATAGGCCCGCGATATTCTTTCCGGTGATTCTCTCAATCTCTTGTAAGAAGGCATTTGAATTAACTTCGCATAGGACTGGATCGCCTTCTTCATCGTCAAGAAGATCGACGCCACAGTAGTCGAGGTTCAATATCTTGGCGGCTTTCTCGGCAGCTTCTTTAAAGGATTCTGGGAGATTGATGAGCTCGCCATGGCCGCCCTGGGCGACATTGCTTCTGAAATCGCCGTTATCATTACATCTCTTCATGGAGGCAACGACCTTATCATCGATCACGATGATTCTGAAATCATGGCCTTTGCTTGATTCGATGAACTCTTGATATAAGTGGGCGCTGAACTTATGGTCTTTCTCAAAAGCCACGAGCTCATCGTAGTTTTTGATTAAATAGACTTCTTTTCCGAGGCTTCCGAAATTGTCTTTGGCAATGATTGGGAAGGATAACTCTTTGGCGACTTCTTTGATGAATGTTTCATCATCGATGCCGGCGTAGTTAAGAGGCGCAGAGATAGTCTTTGGCATCTTGATTCCGTTATTGGACAAGGTGATATAGGTAAGCATTTTGTCATCGCAAAGCCTAATTGCTTCCGCGCTATCGAAAAAGCTTTACTCCTGCCTTCTCGATCATTTCAGAGATATATAAATCCTTATCTAGATATAAGACGAAGTCGTATTTCTTTATTTCTTTGGCGAAAAGATCGCCGCTAGAGCAGATGTAGGAAAGGATTTCCGAGTTGTTTTTGCATTCAAGAGAAACGCCTAAAGAACCTAGCTCCTCTTTCATCCTTTTATAGAAGTGGAGAGAGGCAGGGGTTTGGATATAAGCGTTTAGAATCGCTAAGCCAGTCTTTAACATCTCAACAATTTTATGATAACTAACAAAATCTTCAATACATTAGGAAAAATGACAGTATAATGTCAAAGAGGTAATTATTATGAACGACATCAAACCGATCACATTACTAAGAAATACCGATAAGTTAAGGAAAGAATTAGAGGAGAACGAAGGTAGGATTATTATCACCAAAAATGGTCAAAAAGACTTCGTCATCCTTTCTGATGAGGCTCACCAAAAACTCCTGAACGAAGGGGGTTCTGCTAAAGAAAAGTCAAGATTTGCAAGGATTTCTGACAAAAATGAGCTTTCTGATCCTCTTGGCTACGTTAAGGTCGCAGCCCAATCCATCGACGTGGAGATCGCTGGTGTCACCCATAATAAAGAAGAGATTATTAAGGCTGTTGAGGGCGCAGCCAAGGAAAACGTCAAAATTCTTGTTTTGCCAGAATTATGTCTAACTTCTGCCACTTTAGGTGACTTGGTCTTCAACAAAACTATTGAAGAATTAGTCGAGAAAGCCCTTGTTGAGCTTAAAGAAACTTCCAAAGAGAACGACCTTCTCTTCACTGTCGGCGCTCCAATCAAGAGCAACGGAAAACTATATAGCTGTGGTGTCGTTTACTATGGCGGTGAGATCCTTGGTATCGTTCCAAAAGCCTATCCATCCGAAAATAGATACTTCTCCGAGGGACCGAAAGAGGGTTACATCAATCTTCTTGGAGAAAAGATCCCGTTTGGAACCAATTTGATCTTCGTTGACTCTAATTACCCAAAACTCAGAATCGCCGTTGAGCTTTCTGAAGATATCTCCAACATTGAGGTGCCTTCCGCGAAAGCGT
>JAFXLR010000153.1 GCA_017531065.1 Bacilli bacterium | reverse complement strand
TTTGGTGAATTCTTAACAATTCTTTAGCAAATCAGCAAAGTAACTATCTTTGGCCACTGAAAGGCATTGGTTGAGGATGACATCACGGTCAAAATGGCAACCATCCATTATCCAAATACGGAGTATAGCGACTTCGGCCTGGACGAAAGCCCCCTGCTTAAAGGCATTCTCGTCGGCGATCTTATTCCTTTTAAGAGGTTTTAGAGGTTTCAAAAATTGTTTAACGAGGTTCTCGATTTTCTCGTTGAACCTATATGTGGACGAACGAAGAACAGCGTTCGCCATCTTTTTGTTTTCGAGAATCCAATCGATTAAGGCTTTAAACGCCTCTTCAAGTGAGCCACTCTCCCCCACTCCATAAAGAACGGAAGATATTCCGGCAATAAGACGGTCCTCAATCGCGGAGATTAGCTGGTCCAATGATTGGTAATGGAGGTAGAAGGTTGATTTGTTGATATCAGCCTCATTGACGAGGTCATCGATGAGCAAAGACTCAGGATCACTCTTTTGGAGCAGATCCACCATCGAATTGAAGATGATCTTTTCGGTTTTTATGAACCTTCTGTCAGTCGTTCTCATAGTGGTACGTTAAAAGTGTACTAAATACGCGGTTTTTTACAATACTTTTTTCTATTAATAGACTTTTGTTCATTTTTTATAACGATAATTGCTAACTTGTTACTAAAACTCAAAAATTTAGCTAAAAATAAAAAATCCAAGCCATTTTAGGGCCTGGATCATGGTTTTATTGGCGTGTCCGAGGGGATTCGAACTCCTGACCGCAGACTTCGGAGGTCTGTACTCTATCCAGCTGAGCTACGGACACAGAATGGTGCGCTGGATGTGACTTGAACTCGTATGGGTTGCCCCACTAGCTTCTGAGACTAGAGCGTATACCATTCCGCCACCAGCGCACGTGTATGTAATTATATTAAGTAACTATGGGTTTTCATATGGTTTTGTCCCTATAGTTTGCGATAATAGTATCTATGAAAACTACAAATATTGACCTTTATGCCTATTTCGGCCTTCCAAGAGAGAAAAACGCCAAAGGATGCCTCCATGGTATGTTTTTTGATCAGGAAAATCCTCGTGTTTTGCAAGTTGGCAAGCGCATAAGGCCAATGGTTCTCATCATCCCTGGAGGCGGATATCACTGGGTTTCTTACCGTGAAGGTGAGCCTGTAGCCCTCCGTTTCCTCCAAAAAGGATATAACGCTTTCTGGCTTGAATACTCTACCGATGAGGATGGAGTTTGCCATCCAACTCAGCTAAAAGAAGCGATGATGGCTCTTCTTTATATTCATAAGAAGGCCGCATTGTTCTTCTCTGACCCAGAACAAATTGCCGTTATTGGCTTCTCTGCAGGTGGTCATTTAGCCGGTATGCTTGCCTCAAGGACCGAAGATGAGAAGGTTCTCGTTCCTCAATATCTCAAGACTGAACCCCATATCAAAGCCTGCTGTTTCTCCTATCCAGTAGTCACTTCACAGGGAAAATCACAGGGTTCGCAATATACCTTTATGTTCCTTACGGGCGGAAACAAGTATCTCGAGAAGGAAGTTTCCCTCGAAAACCGTGTCACCAAAGACTTCCCTCCGTCATTCATTTGGACAACGGCCGAAGACACAACGATCGAACCTCAGCAAAGCGAATACCTTGCCAAGTGCTTGACCGCTAAAGGCGTTAAGAACAAATGTATCGTCTATCCTCATGGAGCACACGGAACCGCATCCGGAGACATCAATTCCTTCAATGCCGAAAAGCTTGCTAGCTTACCAGCTGAAAATGCTTCCTGGGTTGATGAAGCTGCCAAGTTCTTTAAGAGCTGCGGCTTAGCCATTAAGGATTAATTATTCTTCTCAAACGGATAGATGACGCCCATCTGTTGGCGGCATTCATCCATCATAGATAAGACATCTAGAGTCGCTTGATGAGGGACGAGCTCGCTTTCGAGTTTGCCAGCCTTGATATCCTCAGAAACGACATCGAATTCATGGAGATATGAAGTCGGGAATCGGACATGTTCGGTTCCCTCTTTTGTTTTGATATAAGCGTGCCAAGTTCTATGGGCTTCCGGAACCTTCAAAATCCCATTTTTCCTTGCAAAAACCGCGTAGTTTTTATACAAAAGCCCATCAAAACCCGCTAAAACACGGGCGATGAACCCTTCGTAATTCAGTTCAATTACTTCATGATAATCGACGCCATTTTTGATAAGCGGATAGCATTTCATGCTCCTTGGTTTCCCGAAGCACCGGTACATATAAGTCATTGGGTAGACGCCTAAATCTAGAAGCGCTCCGCCGGCTCTCATAGGATCGATCATCCTAGCGCGAGCGTTATAGAAAACCTTGAAGCAACCTTCGGCTTTACTGATCTTTCCTAAGCGTCCGCTTTTGATCCATTCGGCAACCTTTTGGGCAACTGGCGAATAGAACGTCCACATTGCTTCACTGATATATAAGTTCTTCTCTTTTGCGTAATCAAATAGCTCTTTGGCTTCCTTCTCATTGACGGTGAATGGTTTCTCAACGAGAACCGGTTTCCCTAGGGAAAGAGCGAGTTTCGCATATTCGAGGTGGTTACTATGTGGCGTGACGACATAAACAGCGTCAACACCCGGCGCTAGAATAGCCTCTTTCGCCGATTCATATGCTTTTGAATGGAATTTCTTAGCCCATTCTTCATTATTCGCTTTATTCCTGCGGTAGCAAGAAACAATCTCGTGACGGCCTGAAGGGAGTAGTTGCCTAGCAACACGGTTGGACAAGCCTCCAACGCCGATAAAACACCAACGGAATTTTTCCATATGGATATTATAAAGGAAAAAGGCACAAAAAAACGGGCCATGATTGACCCGTTAATTTCAATCTGGTGGATCTTAAGAGGCTCGAACTCTCGACCTCCTCCATGCCATGGAGGCGCTCTCCCAGCTGAGCTAAAGACCCAGGGATCGTTGCGCTTTTGAACGCACGAAAAATATTAATGAAACAGCCAAGGTTTGTCAATCACTTTTGAAGGGTTTGTTTCGAGAGGCGCTTTTCTAAGAGGAAAAATTGAAATTAAGGCGCTTTTCGATTATCTTTCATAAGGTACATAGAAGGCTTTTTAAATGAGACTACTTATCATCCGCCATGGCGAACCGATATATAACCCTGACACCCTTACGGAGAAAGGAAAGAAAGAGGCAAAAATACTCGCTTCTTTTTTAAAGAAGAACTTCCCTGAGATTAAGGATTTCTATCTTTCCCCATTAGGACGCGCCCAGGAGACCGCTCAACCGATATTAGAGGCTTTTGGCAAGGAAGGAACCACATTTCCTTGGTTAAGAGAATTCGGGCCATTCCCTGGCTACGTCAGAGTCACCATTCCTTCCACTTATGGATGCTGGGATTATCTTCCAGAAGACCTCGATACGGAAAAAGAGCTCCTTACCGAAAACTGGAGAGAGGTCCCTAGGGTCAAAGAGAGCCTTATTCCTGCCACATATAAAGAAGTCTGCGATCCCCATCCTGAGCACCGTTGTACGAGCTGCCGCCGCGGGAAGGGACGCGAACACCACTATTATTAAACCAGCACGCATCACAATAATATGTCTTCGAGGTACCATCAAGCGATCCACAGGGTACCA
>JAFXLR010000152.1 GCA_017531065.1 Bacilli bacterium | reverse complement strand
CTCTTCACTCTCACTCCGCTGCAAGGAATCCTTCCGTCAGGTCAAACAAGAATTCTATCTCAAATCCTCTGACCTCTCGATCCTCACCTCATCCTTCGATCTTCTCTTCAAGAAGGTCAATGACCTCCTTGATGAGGCCGATTCGAATATCGAGAACGCCAGATACGAAGAAGCGGAAGCCATCTACAAGAACAAGATCATCCCTGTCGTGAATAGGGTCCGTGCCGTCATCAAGACCCTCCCAGACATCTGCGTCCAGATCACGAACATCCTCCCAGACAAGATCAATTCTCTTTCCGACCGTTATGAGCAGATGACCAAAGACGGTTATCCTCTTAACCACATCATGCTCAAGAAGACCATCCCGGATATGAACGATGAGCTTGCTGCCATCGTCGCCCAGGTCAAGACCCTTAACGTCCAAGGCGTGCAGGAGAAATTCGACGACATCAGAGCGAGAATTGACAAATATCAGCAGCAATTCGACGATGAAATTGCCGCCAGAGCCACTTTCGAGGCCGATAGTTTCAAGACCTCAAGCAAAGAGACCGAGACCCAGAATAACTACCTCAACTTGGTCCACGCCCTCCCAAAAATCAAATCCATCTACCTTCTTGATGAAGAGGATCAGAATAAGCTCAACGAGATCCAACGTTCCATCAATGCCGCTGCGACTTCTAAGCGTAACCTCGACACCTTCATCCATAGCGGCACCAAACAACCATTCACCATCCTTCTTTCCCGTATGAACGCTCTTAAAGAGCAATCAAAGGATGCCTCTGACCAGATCAACGAATTCCAGGCTTATCTCCGTTCCCTCAAAGTCGACTGCGAGAAAGCCGCCAAATCGCTTGATACCTATAACGAGAGTATCAGAGACGCTGAGGCCAAGGTCAGGGAAATGAATCTCCCATCCATGACCGCCAAATACACCCCTCTCTTTGAGGAAGCCTCTAATCTTCTTGGCGACCTCTACACCAGCCTCAAGACAACCCCAATCGACGTCAAGAAAGTGAATGCCGTCTATGATGACCTCACTTCCAAATGCGAAAAGCTTCTTGGTTCGCTTAAGAGCGATTCCGCTTCCTTAGAAAGCGCTGAGCAAGCGGTGGTCTACGCCAATAGATTCCGTTCCAACGATTCGAATAACGATGCGACCCTTTCGCAAGCTGAGACCCTCTTCCTTGATGGCTATTTCAGCGAAGCTGATTCCATCGCCAAGACCGTTTCCGGTTCCAATAACGAGCATTTCTTCCGCCGTAGCAAATGATTTATTTTGATAACGCTGCCACAACAGCCCCACTTGAAGAGGCTATATCTTTCTATCTCAAAGCGATCAACGATTTTCCTGGCAACCCATCCTCAACCCATGGCTTAGGCCGTCAGGCAGATCGTCAGTTAGAGAAAGCGAGGGCTGAGATCCTTGAGGTTTTCGGCTTATCCAAAACCCATTCCCTCATCTTCAATAGCGGTGCGACCGAAGGCAATAACCTTGCCATCAAGGGAATCGCCCATTTCTACAAGAATAGGGGAATGAAGCTCATTACCTCATCGGTTGAGCATCCTTCCGTCACCGAAGCCTTCAAGGAGCTTGAAAGAGAAGGTTTCGATGTCGTTTATCTCCCAGTCAACGAAGAAGGCAAAGTCGAGCCATCTTCCTTAGAAAAGGCTCTTGATAAAGACACCATCCTCGTCTCCATCATGGGCGTGAACAATGAGACTGGCTCAATTAATGATTTATCCGCTCTCGCAGACTTGACCCATAAGTTCCCAAAGGCTTTCTTCCATAGCGACCTCACCCAAGCGGTTGGCAAGGTGAAAGTCCCATATTCCAAACTCGATATGTTCACCTATAGCTCCCACAAGATCGGTGGGCTTAGAAGCGATGGTGCGCTTGTCTATCTGAGCAAGATCAAGTTCGTCCCAATCAATGATGGCGGTGGACAGGAATTCGGTTTCAGAAGCGGCACCATCAACGTCCCTGCCGCCCTTACCCAAGCCTATGTCGTGAAAGAGGCTTTCAAGAACTACGAGAGCAATCTCAAACACGTTGAAGAGATATCCAAATATCTCCGTCAAAACCTCAATATCCCTGACGAAATCCGCTTCAATTCGCCTCTTGACGCCTCTCCATACGTCCTTAATTTCTCGCTCATAAACAAGAAAGCCTCAGTCGTCTTAGAGGCTCTTAGTGAAAGAGAAATCTATGTCTCTAGCGTGAGTGCTTGTAACTCTAAGGGTGAGCCAATCTCTGGTGTCTTAACCGCCATGCATAGAAGCGAAGGAGACGCCCGAAATTCCCTTAGACTCTCATTCTCAAGAAGAAATACGCTTGAAGAAGCCGAAACCTTCGTCAAAGCGTTCAAAGAAGTGTTAGAAGGAGTCATCAACAGATGAACTACGATTCCTTAATGATCCATTATGGCGAGCTCTCCACCAAAGGTGAGAACCGCAAGATGTTCGTCAAAGAACTGAATAAGAATATCCGCCACGCCTTAAAGGGCATGAACGCGGTCACGACTTTCGATCACGACCATACCTATGTGAGATTCGAAGGCGACCCAATGCCTCTCATTAGCCGTCTCCAGAAGGTAAGCGGCATCCAACGTATCTCTCTTGTCTACAAGAGTGATAGGGATATCGAGAAACTTAAAGAAGACGCTCTCGCCTTAATCAAACTCGAAGAAGGCAAGACCTTCAAAGTGAATACCAAAAGGGGAGATAAGACATATCCTCTTCAATCTCTTGAGCTTAGTCGTGTCCTTGGTGGCCAAATCCTCAAGAACACCGACCTAAAGGTCGATGTCCATAATCCTGATATCACCCTCAACGTCGATGTGAGGAAAGACGCCATATATCTTTCTAGCCATACCTATATGGGAGCAGGAGGATATCCTCTTGGCATGAATGGCAAAGTCCTCATGATGCTTAGCGGTGGCATCGATTCCCCAGTCGCCGCTTACATGATGCTTAGACGCGGCATCAAGATCGAATGTATCCATTTCGCCGCTCCACCATACACGAGCGACGCCGTCCTCGACAAACTCAAAGACATCATCAAGAAACTTAACGTCTACCAAGAGAACATCAAACTGAACATCGTCCCATTCACCAAGCTTCAGCTTGCCATCTACCAGTATGTCGCTGAGCCATATTGCATCACCATCATGAGAAGGATGATGTACCGCATCGCCGAAAGAGTGGCCCGTCGTCATAACTGCGTCGGTATCGCCTCTGGCGAATCAATCGGCCAGGTCGCATCCCAAACCCTCGACAGCATGGTCACGATCAATAACGTTACCAATTATCCTGTCATCCGTCCTCTTGCGGTCACCGATAAGCTCGACATCATCAAACTCTCGCAAGAGATTGAGACATATGACATCTCAATCCGCCCATACGAGGATTGCTGCACCATCTTCAAACCGAAGAAACCGAAGACCAAACCAAAAATCTCCGAATGTGAGTATTATGAAAGCCTCTTTGATTGGAAGACCCTTCTCGATGAATGCGTCGAGAACGTCCACGCCATCATGATCAAAGATGGTGAAGAAGTGGACTTCGAAAACAAATAATAAAAAACCGCCTGGTTTCCCGGGCGGTTATTTATTTAGAAGAAGTTGCTTATTTCTCTAAGGCCTTCTTGGCGGTCTTGACGAGGTCGCCGAAGGCTTTTGGATCGCTGATGGCGAGTTCGCTGAGCATCTTACGGTTGAGGCCCTCACCAGTCTTGCTGATGATGCCAGCCTTGGTAAGGCCGTTCATGAACTTGCTGTAGCTGAGGTCATACTGACGGCAGCCGGCGTTGATACGCTTGATCCAGAGCTTACGGAAGTCGCCCTTGCGGTCTTTGCGGCTGACGAAAGCGTAGTTGTAACCACGAAGGACCTGTTCCTTAGCGGTCTTGAATAAAAGGTGCTTGGAGCCTCTGTAGCCGGAAGCAGCCTTTAAAATCTTCTTGCGACGAGCATGGGTCGCAACGCTGTTTTTAACTCTTGCCATGGTGATATCTCCTTAATTACTTGATCACCATCATATCGGTGACTCTTCTCTCGTCTTGCTTGCTGAGGTAATTTGGCATAGCAAGGTGCTTTCTTTGCTTGCGGCTCTTGCGTGGGGCAAGGTGTCCCATGTTGGAGTGGTGCACTTTCACTTTACCGGAAGCGCTGAATCTGACACGTTTGGCCAGACCCTTCTTAGTTTTCATTTTCGGCATTTTTCTTCTCCTGTTTCTTTTTTGATGGCGCCAAGATCACTGTATAGCGTTTCTCTTCCCAAAATGGCGCTTTGTCGATGGAAGAGACGTCTTCGAGGAGGGCAAGGAACCTATTCATGACATCCTCACCAACTTCCTTGTGGGAGAGTTGGCGTCCGCGGAAGTAGACGCAGCAATTGACTTTATTGCCGTTCAAGATGAATTCGCGGGCCTTACGAGCCTTGGTCTCAAGGTCGTGCTGTCCAATGACCGGGGTCAACTGAACCTCTTTGATTTCAGTGACGTGCTGATTCTTCTTAGAGGCTTTCTGTTGTTTTTGCTGCTCGAAACGGTATTTCCCATAGTTGAGGATCTTGCAAACTGGGGGCTTCGCATTCGGAGCGACGCAGAATAAGTCAAGGTCATAGCTCATCGCGAGTTTGTTCGCGTTTTGTGAGGACATCACGCCTAACTGTTCACCGTTTGGTCCAATGACAAGGACCTCTGGGTAACGGATGTGCTCATTGATTGGGTCGAATCGCTTTTCAGGGCGGCGACGATCGTTTGGATTGAAGTGTGGGATAAGTTTTTCCTCCTAAGGCAATAAAATAGCGTGGCACTTCGCCACGCGCTTCCGTTGTTGGTCTAGTGACCTTCATCGTAGCCTTTGCCAATTCCCTTTGGGAGTCTGGCGAGTTCATGGCGAACTGCTTTCTACTTTATCGACAAGGGATATTATCCTCGCATGCATGAGAAAATCAATAGGGAAATAATTACTGCTTAAAATAATTGTCTTTTGGACAAAAAATATGGAAAATAAATTTAAGGAATAGGGCTAACATAGAACACCATGGGCATTTATCCCTAAAATGTAATTTTTGGTGTTTTGGGCATATCATTTGAAAATCGCCTAAAAGTTTGCTTAAGTTAGTATTCATTACAAGGAGAAGAAGAAATGGCAAATCATTACGCAGTATATGACACCCCAATTGGCGACGTCACCATCGTTACCAACGGCAAGTATATCGTGAGCCTACTCTTCGGCGCTGTCGATCCTATCGGCGCCATCAACGAAGAGACCGTCGCCCTCTATGACGGAATCATCGCCCTTAACCAATTCTTCTTCGGTCAACGCCTTTCCTTCGATAACCCTCTCTGGTTTGGAGGGACTGAGTTCGATAAGAAGGTCTATGAATATGTCATGACCATCCCTTACGCTGAGACCCGCACCTATCAAGAGGTCGCTGAAGCAATAGGGGAACCAAACGCTGAGAAGCAAGTCACCCTTGTCTTAAGCAAGAACCCTCTTCCAGTCTTCGTCCCTTGTCACAGGGTTATCACCAAGACCGGTAACTTAGGCCCATATGTCGGAGGGGTCGAACTTAAGAGAAAGATCCTCGCCTTCGAAAAGGCCAACATGGAAAAGAATTCCATGACCATGAATCCGAAAATCTAACTAACACAAAAATTAAAAAGGAGCGGCAAATCCCGTTCCTTTTTCTTTTAGGCAATAAAAAAGAGCTGCAAATCGCAGCCCTTTAGTTGTTTGAGAAATTAGGCAGCCTGGTAGCCAGGGATGAAGATCTCACGGATGTGCTCGAGAGTCTCTTCTTCAATGTCTCTGCTCATAAGATGGTTCTTCATCTTTTCGGCTAAGGTATCACCTTCAAGAGCCTTGGTGGCGCTCATCCAACCATCGAATTCGACAGTGTGGTCAACGTCTCTCTCGCCAGCGAATCTGGTGAAGG
>JAFXLR010000151.1 GCA_017531065.1 Bacilli bacterium | reverse complement strand
CATATTGCGCTTGCCTATGGTTACGACAAAAGTGCTGATCAAATCATCGGCCATATGGGATTAAAAGGCCGTAATGGGTGTAGCAAAGCAGGCTTCGATGGAGAGTTTGGAAAATTTGATGCATTCATTTATCTAGACATCTCGCCTGAGCTCGAGTTCACTTTCGATAACCCGCGCTTTCAATATCACAACCACGATGTGAACGCCCATGAACTCTCCTCTCACGTCCACGCCCATAACCGCGCGATGGTAGAATATGGCGATGACCAATATCATGCATTGCAATGTGTATGTCGCGATGTTAAATATGAAGAGCATACATTTACCGTGAACCGATATGACAGTCTTTTTCACACCAGGGTTTGCCCGTGCGGCTTCGAAAAAAATGAGACCCACAATTTCAGGCTTAGCGGGATGATGCTATATAAGTGCACGAGCTGCGGGTTCTCAATGCCTGCGGGCCAATTCCCGGAACCGATATACAACCCATGAGCAAAACTAAACGTCTTTCCAACATGGCCTTCCTAGGCCTCTTGCTGTCCTCCTGCACAGTCGAAGGCGGGCATGAGCACCTGATTTTTTCCGAAGAGAGCGGCTCGGAATCTTCTTTGAGCTCGGCCTCTGCGTCCGTTTCGTCTGAAATATCAGAAATTGCGTCATCTGCTCCGGAAGCCAGCACTCCAGAGGTTTCCAGCCCCTCATCCACGGCGTCCCTTTCTTCTTCCGATAACAGGGTCTATTACACTGTATCCATCTACCAGTCATACTACATAGATGAAACGATGACGCTTGGGAACCCAAGGTACGACACCAGTGTTAAGGTAGAAGCGGGAAAACCACTATTTGAGACAAGCGATGAAGCCCGTGCCTTACGAAGCAAATGCCATGAGGTTTACACGCCTAGTGGTGGCACTTGGTTCATCGATGGTTTTTTCATCGATGAGACATGTACGCAATACATTACTAGCTACATGCTTGTCGAGTCAGACATGAATGCCTATTATTACTGCCACGGCTAAACAAACAAAAGGAGCGGCAAATCCCGCTCCTTTTTTGTAAATCCCCGTTATTTTCCCTCAACGTAAGGGAGAACTGGGTCCATGTATTTCTTTGTGGCGCCGTCCTTAACTCCGTTATGGTCGATGCCGTTATAGAGCTCGTGAGCCTCTTTGGAAATGTCTTCCCCGTTCTTCGCTCTTTCTAAGAGAGGAAGGAATTCCAGGTATTCCTTTTTGGCGTTAGCCATCAGCTCATACCAACTCTCATTCCTCTTCTTGCCAGAGACTGGGTCAGGCCATTCATTCTTTTGGATGTTAAGGAAATCGACCTTGCCATATGTCTTCTCTAGGTTACGAGGGTAATTAAGCGCAAAGGCAACCGCATCGCTCCCAAAGAAGGTTTTAAGGAACCATCTCTTAAGCCCATGAGGTTTGTTCACGAACTTCATGACGGAGATATAGTCCTTCACTGAGATGAAGTAGGAGTCTTCTTTGAGGTCAGGGATGTTATCACTAGCGAGGTTAGCCTCATAGATCATCTTTGAGATTTTGCGGAGCTCTTCATCGCTCACGGTTTTCAAAGAGAAGGAAGGGTTCTCATTGAAGACACCTTTCTCTTTGGCGTAAAGGATATCGATTGCACTTTCGAACTTGGTATGGAAAGCGGAATAGTATTTGGCTTCTTTCGAATCGTCTTCCTTATAGCCTGCGCGGCTATAGACAAATGGATGGCAGTTGCGGTCAAGAAGGTAGTGGAGATATATGCCTTCGATAAAATCGAAGAGGAGCTCTTTGTCTTCGCTCTTCCTCGCATAATCGATCATGGCCATGTATAAAGCGGTCACTTCTCTTTTATGGAGCCCAGAGCCAAAGGTATTGATCTTCTTGCTTCCTTCTCTTTTCTTCCAAGGGAGCATTCCAAAGAAGAAGAAAGGATCAGGTCCTTGCGAACCTAAAACAAGAGCACCGAAGTGTTTCCTTTCTGGATTAACCCCTTCGAACTTAGCGAAGGTGTAGTGAGTCAATATGGCTGGCATTAGTCGTCCGCTCCAAGAGCTTCTAAGCCTTTGACGTTCTTGCCAGTGTCTTTGTTATGTGGGGCTTTGACGAAGAAGAAGACGGCTCCCGCAGCGACCATGAGGACGGTGCTATAGATTGGGAGAGCGTTCCAGAATGTCGCGTGCTTGAGGATAAGACCACCAAGGATTGGGGTGACAGACTGGGCGCCCATCGATGCGGCGTAGTAAAGGGAAGTGTATCTTCCAAGTTTCTCTTTGGTGCAGTAATCGGTAACGAGCGGGAAGGAGCAGATATGGATGAAGGAAGCGCCTAAGCCCATGATGAAGCTGATGATGAAGAAGAAGACCGGAGGATTTGGATTCTCGAAGGTATATCCTCCTGCCGGAACGTTTTTCGGATAGAAAGACATCGCAAGGTAAACGGCTGCGACAGCGCAGATACCGGCAAAGATGGTCCATTTGCGGCCGATTTTGTCAGCGACGATACCGGCGGTGATGAAGCCGATGATCGAAGCGGCACCGGAAACGATGGTCATAACAACACCGCCAGCAGAGGAGGTGTTGAGGTGGAACATGAAGTAGTTGGACTGGAAGGTCTCTATGGCGTTGAGAGACATGAACCAGAGAACCTCAACTATAAGGATGAGGGTGAGGTTTCTGACGTTGTTCTTGGAGAGTTTTCCTTCGGTGGTGACTTGCTCAGCCGATTCACCCATGGCTTCGCCACGGACGATATCGTTATGGAGCTCTTCAGCGAGTTTATTCTCTTTGACGGTGAAGAATAAAACGACGACAGAGGCGACGAGAACGATTGAGCAGGCGATGAATGGAATCTCAAGCATCATGAGGGATTTGCTTGTTCCATCAAGGTATTTGGTGAGAGGGAAGATGATAGCGAAGATCGAACCGATGAAGCCACCGACGTAACCAACGATATTGATCCAGCCATTGGCGCGGCTTCTAAGTGGTTTTGGGGTCAAATCTGGCATCAAAGCGACGGCAGGAGAACGATAAGACATCATGAAGACGATGATGAGGACCATCATGGCGATCATGCCGATGGTGTAACCGGTAACACCAGCGATTGTGGCGGCCATGCCTTCATTGAAGAAGAATGGGATGAACGGCATGACGATAGCAGTGACGATTGAGCCAACAAGGATATAAGGCATGCGTTTGCCGATCTTGGTCTTGGTCTTGTCGGAAAGGTTTCCGAAGATAGGCATGATGAATAAGGCGGCGATGTTATCAAGAGCCATGACAATACCGACGACCCATTGGACATCTTTGAATTCTTCTTCGCCTAAGTATTTCTGACGAAGGATGTTCGTCATGTTGAAGGCACTGAAATCAGCTAAGTTCCAGGTAGATGCCTCTCCTTTGGAAGCGGCCATGAACGCGTCATAGGCGACCTGGTACTTCTCTGGGTACATGCTCTTCGCGAATAAGAACGAAAGCATTGGCGAGCAGTATGAGTTATAAAGCTGCCAAACAAGCAGGATTCCGAAGAACGCCATGCCAATCAAAAGGGTGCGCTTAAGATAGGCTTTGTCAAACTTAAGCTCTTTCTCTTTTTCCATAGAAGAAGACTCCTTATTTCCTATAGGGTCATTAACCCTATAAATTCAATGCTGTTCCATTATAAAACGCGCGTGAAATCTAGTCAAAAAGTACCAAGGCAAAAACAAAAGAAAATATAGATAATAGGCAAATTTCCTCGCCTCTCGAAGATAGTTCAAAATGAAATTGACGAGGTTGCTACGCAATGGTATATTATTATCCGCACGTTTAGGCGGCCTCTATGTCTGGATGCTTAGCTCAGCGGGAGAGCATCGCCCTTACAAGGCGGGGGTCACAGGTTCGAAACCTGTAGCATCCACCAAGTGAGAAAAAGAACGTGTATGTCCTTAGCATCGTGGGCGAATAGCGAAGTGGCCAAACGCGGCTGACTGTAAATCAGCTCCTAACGGTTCGGTGGTTCAAATCCATCTTCGCCCACCATCCTTTATTGGGGTGTAGCCAAGTGGTAAGGCAACAGACTTTGACTCTGTCATTTCGCTGGTTCGATCCCAGCCACCCCAGCCATGACTCCTCCGTTAGCTCAGTGGTAGAGCACTTGACTTTTAATCAAGGGGTCGTGAGTTCGAGCCTCACACGGGGGACCAAATTTACTTCTTATGATTGGTTCCTATGGCGGGAACCTATTTCTTTATCTGGGACCTAGGAAATGACAGCTGCTCGAGTGGCGGGATGGTAGACGCAAGGGACTTAAAATCCCTCGCCCTCAAAAGCGTACCGGTTCGAGTCCGGTCTCGAGCACCACAACGAATAAGAGGTTTGACTGAGACGTCGAACCTTTTTTTCTTTATGCTTGAAGCATAAAATACTAAACATTGAGGAAACCGAACATGAAAGTGGCACAAAGAATAATCGGAATAGTCGTAGTTGCTCTTGGCCTTATTTTCGCATTTGCTACAATAGGCGTTCTTGATCCTCAGCTTTCGGGCTCTATAGCCACACCCGTCTGTGTCCTAGGCATCTTTCTCTTCATCTATTCTTTCGAATGGTCAAATCATGGAGAAAGAGACTATGGCAAAATGCCTAAGGTAGCCAAGGAAGATGTGATAAAGGATAAGATGGGAGCGGCGGCGCTTGTGTTCGCGATGATCCCCGCAGTG
>JAFXLR010000150.1 GCA_017531065.1 Bacilli bacterium | reverse complement strand
GGGAAACAGCCTCTTCCGATCTCACCATAGGTTTCAAGGATGAATGGTTTGGCGTGGTTGTAATAGAAGTTATCGCTCAAACGGGTGCTGTCAGTACGCATGTAGGTGATAAGACCGACATGCTCTCCGTTGACCTCCAAACCTTCGTAGAGTTTCTGGGCGAGGGATTGGGTCATCGAGGTGCTGAACTTGAAGCGGTTATAGGCTTCTTGCTGCATCGTTGAGGTTGTGAATGGGAGCTTAGAAGGAACGCGCTTCTTGGTCTTCGTCAAAGAAGCGACATGGTAGGTGTCAGCAAGACGTTTAACAAGGGCTTCTGCTTCTTCTTTGTTATGAATCGTGGCGGTTTTGCCGTCGATTTTGTCCAAAGAGGCGGTTACCTTGGTGCCGTTGATGTCGAGGACGATATCAAGGGTCCAGTACTCCTCTGGCTTGAATTCTTTGATCTCCTGATCGTTATCGACGATCATCCTGAGAGTGACGGATTGGACACGTCCTGCTGACTTCGATTTGATGGTTCTTTGTAAGAGTGAGGAAAGCTTAAAACCGATAATGCGATCATACATCCTACGGGTCTCTTGGGAATTGACGAGATCCATATTGATGGTGCTTGGGTTATCGATAGCCTCTAAGATGGCTGGTTTGGTGATTTCGTGGAAGCGAAGGCGTTTGGTCGTCTCTAAAGATAGACCTAGGACCTGCGCTAAATGCCAAGAAATGGCTTCTCCTTCGCGGTCAGGGTCGGTTGCGAGAATTACTTCATCCGCCTTCTTCGCGGCACGGGAAAGCTCGTTTATGATCTTCTGTTTACCACTCGTTACGACGAAGTTAGGGACAAAGCCCGCTTCAACGTCGATACCAAGGCCTCCCTTACCTCTCATTGAGAGGTCTCTGATGTGACCTTGGGACGCCATGACTTTATAGTCATGACCCAAATATCTTCCGATGGTATCACATTTTTTTGGAGACTCGACAATAACTAATTTCATTCGTAAACGGCCTTTCGACGCTAGGTATCATAGGAACAGAAAATAGGGTTGTCAAACACCTAATTTCCTTTTTCCTTATATATAAATAAGAGATTATTTATAGATTTTTTGTAAAATTTTCTGCTTCTGCTGGAATGTAAATTTATTTCCTTTTCGGTGCACTAAAAAACCCAGTGAACCTTCTGATCCACTGGGTTGCTTTCCTGTCTTAGCGGATTAGGCAGCGAGCCATTTGTCGGCGATCGCGGCCGCTTCTTCGGAGGTAAGCTTAAGGACGGAACCGTGGCGCTTTCCACCATTGCCCCAAGAGAACTTGGAGGAAGGATAGATGCTCCAGGCATCGCCAGTGGTATCTTCGATGTCGGTTGTTGAGAATGGGAGATAACCACTGCCGGCGTTGTATCTGTCGCCCATGATGCACCACTCTGGGGTGTTTGGATCCTCCCAGTCACACTTATTGAACTGGAAGAGTGCTGGTCCTTCGAGGGTGGTGTTGTCAAAGCTATTGACGCCAGTGCCAGAAGTTGGTAGTCCAAGCTCATCAAGGTCTAAGACTTTCTCCCAGGCCTCGTAGTCAAGGATATCGTCGCTTCTGAAGACACGGATGCCACCATCTCTGTCGCCGTTGTCACCGTCTTTGGTGATGGCGTAGTAATGGTCGCCGATCTTGGTGCAGGTAGCGTCGATGATGTTTCTGCCGTTTGGATGGTTGGAGTTCTCTGGAACGCCGTCCATCTGGTTATCGATGAAGAGTTTGGTTTCGCCGAAGTGCTCGAAGTCACGGGTGGTCGTGTAGTAGACGGCGTCACCTTTGACTTTGGTCTTCTGATCATCTGGTAAGCTGAGGTCATCGATGATGCAGCTTGACCAGAAGATGACGTACTGTCCGGTCTCTTCGTGCCAAGTCATCTATGGGGCCCAAGCCATACCGGCATTCTCTGGAGCGACTTCGATGTATTTTGGATCACCCCAATCGGTGAGGTCTTCGGTTTCCCAAAGGATGAGGGTGTGTTTACCGTTAACGGTTGGGTAAGTATAGCCTTTTGGAGTGTTTCTCCATCCGCCTTCAGGTCTGTTGTTGACCTTGAGGTCGGTGGCGATGATGAAGAATCTGTCGCCCTCTGGGGAACGATAGACGAATGGGTCTCTGACGCCCTTTTCGCTAGCGATGGAAGAAAGGACTGGCTGATTTCCATTTAAGGACTGGAAGTTAAATCCTTGACCCTCAGGTGCTAAGGACATGTAGACTTGCTCGCCGTTGGCGCTTCCTTCACCGGTGAAGGTGACAAGAAGGTATCCGACATAATCGTCTTCGGTAAGCTCACGGTCTAAGCCTTTGACGGTGACTTCTTGAGTGTAGCTGCCGACTTTGCCATCTTTGGTGATTGAGGCAGTAAGAAGGACGGTCGTATCCGCTAAAGGTCTCTCAACTGAACCAGGAGCGATGTCGCCGATAGCTTCGCAATGAATGATATTTGGTTCATCGCAGGTCCAGGTGATCGGAAGTCCATCAACTTCTTCTGGGAGATACATGTTGCCTCTCACATCATCGAGGCCTTTGAGGGTAAGGCCTGGAATGTAGGCGGCCATTTCCTCAGATTCCATTGTTGGAACAACTTTTGGCACGCTTGTGCATCCTGCTAACGCGAGGACGGCAAGCATAGGAAATATGATTTTTTTGTTCATGGGAAATATCCTCTTTTTCGTAGTTATTTTACCCATGTAAGCGCTCACGCAAAAGCCAAACATGTCAAAAACACATGGCAATCTTATTGTCGAATCACATTTTCGAGGCCTCCCTCTCTCCCCTTGTGTCACCGATCATGAGGAGGGCGTCCTCAGCGTTTTCGATGACAAAAGCCCCTTCTTTTATGAGGGTATTGCAGGCACTTTCATCAGTGGCTCGATAAGGAACGCATCCGACATCCTTGTTCGTGGTCAAAGCGTAATTGACGGTGATAAGGGTCCCACTTCTTTTCGCGGCTTCGCCAACGATTGTCGCTCTCGATAAACCAGCGACTATTCGGTTTCTTAATGGGAAGGTCTCATGTGTTGGTTTTGTCATGCCTGGGTACTCAGATAGAACGAGACCCTCCTTCTTGATCCTTTCGTAGATTGGGGTGTTTTCGCTTGGATAACAGAAATCGATGCCGTTCCCGAGTACGGCAATAGCCCCTCCTTTGCTATCTAAAGCGGCTGTAAGGGCTGCTGCATCGATTCCGCGGGCAAGTCCACTCACAATCTTGTACCCATACTTAGAAAGGCCAGAACAGATGGTTTTTGCCATCTCATTCCCATATGCGCTCGAATTCCTTGAGCCGACATAGGAAATGCATTTGGAACCATTTCCTAATAGAGATAAGTCTCCGTGATAGAAAAGAACCAAAGGTGGTTTGTAGGTTTGCCTAAGGGCTGATGGATATTCAGGGTCGATTAAAGTGACGAACTTGCTTTGGCAGGACGAGGCAAGCTTTTGATAGGCCTCATCATCGGGCCTTTCTTTGTTGTTTACTGCTTGGGATATCTTGTCCCAATCTCCCTCGTATTTGAGAGCGAGGTAATGAAGAATCTGGTTTGGTTTAAGAATTGTCATGGAATCCCTCCACTTTCCATATATGGAGGAAATCCAATTTTTTCCGAAAATTCTTAACAGAGTTTCGGACTGTCGTCGATGAGATACTTGATCGGAGCGAACGTTTTGCGGTGAACATGGTCTATAGGACCATATTTCATGATTGCGTCAATATGGGCTTTGGTACCATAGCCTTTATGTTTTGCAAAACCATATTCCGGATATTGTTTGTCTAGTTCATCCATGTATCTGTCACGGCTTACTTTGGCAAGGATTGAAGCCGCGGCGACATTGAGGCACTGAGCGTCGCCTTTGATCATCGCGATGACCTTCTTGCCTTTGACATATAAAGGCATGGCGTCGGTGATGATGAGGTCGTAATCGATTCCGATCTGCTCAATCGCTTTCTTCATGCAGATCTTTGTGGCCTCATAGATGTTGTACTGATCAATCTCATCCGCACTGACGGAAGCAATGCCATAAGCGAGAGCCTTTTCCTTAATCACATCGAAAAGGGCCTCACGTTTCTTGGCGGTGAGTTTCTTGGAATCATCGATTAGCTCATCGGCAAAGTCTGGAGCGAATAATGCGGCCGCTGCAAAAACAGGCCCAGCAAGAGGGCCACGTCCTGCTTCATCGACACCAACTATGAGTTTGCAAGATGTCGAATAGAATTCCTTTTCCTTATTAAGCATTAGGTTTCTCTAAACTGATTTTTCCAAAGAATCCCTCTTGGAGATCTTTGAAGATTGAGGATGTCGCTTTATCGGTATCTGGGGCTCCGTTTTTCAAAAGATACCCACGATTCTTAGCGACGATTTGAAGTACTTCTTCGGCTTCTAATTTGCCTAAATCCTCAATTCCGTAGCGGTTTTGCATGCAATTTTTGTAATTTTCGCGAAGGAAAACGAAGAGGAAACGATATAGCTCATCAAGAGGGAGAACATCTTCTTTGATACTTCCAAGGATGGCTAAACGCTTCGCGGTAAGAGGTCCTTCGTAGTTCATTGGAAGGATGCCTGGGGTGTCAAGAAGAACAAAGTCTCCGGAGAGTTTGATCCACTGCTCGCTTCTAGTTACGCCTGGGGTGTTCGCGGCCCTTGCCACTCTCTTTCCGGCGAGGTTATTGATAAGGGTGCTTTTACCGACATTAGGAATACCGACAATAAGGAGTTTGAGAGGTTGCTTCTTCATGCCAACCTTCTTCTCTTTCTCACGTTTTTTGAGAACGAGAGGCTCGCTCATCTCATTAAGGACCTTGAAGACTTTCTCTCCTTTGAGGTTGCTAGCAAAGCAGGTAATGCCTTCTTGGTTATATTTAGCGATCCATCTGGCAGTCACCATGGTGTCGGCCTTGTCGTTTTTGGAAAGGACAATCAAATGAGGCTTGCTTCCGATTAATCCCTGAAGCATTGGGTTACGCGTTGAAAATGGCGCTCTCGCGTCTGCGACCTCGACCACGATGTCGGCGTTCTTGACGAAAGGAGCCATCTCGCGGAGGGCTTTAGCCATATGGCCAGGGAAATAATGGACGTTCTTCTGCTGCTGATTGTTCATCTAATAAAGTATAAGAATTCTTATGAATTAAGACAAAATAAAACCGCCCTCAATTGAAAGGGCGGTTCTAGTCACTTCTTGAGATTTACTT
>JAFXLR010000149.1 GCA_017531065.1 Bacilli bacterium | reverse complement strand
GTCTGCAAGTTAGACGGCCTTGTCGTTTTCGTGCCGGCTATGTTTCCAGGCGATGAAGGGGAAGTGGAGATTGAGTACAAACGTAATGGACAACACTTTGGGAGATTAAAGAAACTTTCTGTTTTCTCTCCTGATCGCATTGAACCTTTATGCAAGGTTTCTTCTGCCTGTGGTGGGTGTGTCTTCCAGAAATACGCATACAAAGCTGAGCTCGAATATAAGCGTAGAAAGGTTGCCGATCAACTTAAGAGATACGCCGAAATCGACGTAGAGGTTTTGCCTACCTTAGGCATGGAAAACCCTATCAACTACCGTAACAAAATCCAGGTTCCTTTCGGCAAAGACGATAAAGGAAAAACCATTTATGGTTTTTATAAAGAAGGAACACATGCTATCGTCCCAAGGAAAGAGTGTTTCATTGAAGACGCTAGAGCGCAAAAGATTCTTTCCAAACTTAATGATATCTTTAATCGTTTAGGAATCGAACCGTATGACGAAATGAGTGAAACCGGCTCAATCCGTTATGCAATGATAAGAACCTCTTACTACAAGAAAGAAGTCATGCTCGTTCTTGTTACCAAAGAGGCCTACATACCTAGGAAGCCGATTCTTACCGCTCTCATTCAGAAGGAAATGCCTGAGGTCACGACTCTTGTTCAGAATATCAACGGACAAAGGACGAACGTCATCCTAGGCAAAAGATATATCACGCTGTTTGGGCCAGGCTTCATTGAAGACTCTTTGTGTGGAATCAAATTCAAGATCTCTGCCGCGAGCTTCTATCAAACCAACCCAGTAATGACAGAAATCCTCTACAAAACCGCTATGGATTTCGCGGAAATAGGCAAAGAAGACGTCGTTTTGGATGCTTACTCAGGAATTGGAACGATTGGCCTCATCGCTTCAAAGAGAGCCAAGAAAGTCATCTCCGTTGAACTCGTTGAAGAAGCGGTCAAAGACGCGGTCAAGAACGCCAAAGCGAATCACATCAATAACTTTGAAGCCTATCAGGACGACGCTACTGCGTTCATCCTCAGGATGGCCAAAAGAAAGGAACATTTGGATGTCCTTTTTATGGATCCTCCAAGAAAAGGTTCTACTCCAAAGTTCTTAAGTGCCGCTCTTGCGCTCGGGCCAAAGAAGATCGTCTATGTTTCCTGCAATCCGCTAACGCTTGCAAGAGACCTAAAAGTTCTGAAATCGAAATACAAAGTCGAAAAAGTCCAGCCAGTAGATGAGTTTGGCCGCAATTATCACGTTGAGACCGTAGTTTTGCTAACAAAGTTTTAACTTTGTGTGTCGTTCCTAGAAACGCCTCCTATAATTAAGGTAAATTTTGGAGAAACCCTATGAAAAAATTTCCTTTTGCTTTAGGTTTAGGCGCTTTGCTTTGCTTAGGCGCATGTACAGGCAACCAACAGCCACAAACCTCTTCCGAACCAGCATCAATTGAAGAAGGCGAGAAACCAGTTAACGTTTTCATCTTGTCTGGACAATCAAACATGGAGGGCAACACCCAGTTTGATGATGGACACGGTTATCTTGCTGAAGGCCTAGAGGAACTTGGCATTACTGATGCGCAGTGCTGCTATGACGGCATCCCTGAAGTTCAGACAAGCTTCTATGGCGGACCTGCCTTCAACATGAACAACACACGTGATTCAAACAAAGAAGACAAAATGGCTGGCTTATTCTTAGACACTGTTTTAGGAATGGGTGCCGACGAAAAACAGTTTGGTCCAGAAGTCGGCGCGGCTTACGTCTTAAAAGATCACGCCAGCGAAGAAGCTCCAATCTATTTCATCAAATCCGCTTTCGGTGGTAGTGGTCTTGGCGCAGGTGGTTTTGGTCAGAGCTGGGATTTAACCGCTGACACGAACCTTTATAAAGATCACCTTAAGGTGTTTGTCGAGAACAACCTCAAACTCATTGAGGAAAAAGAAGGCAGAAAGCCAACCATCAAAGGCTTCTTATGGCACCAAGGTGAAAACGACGCCCAAAGAAGCGCTTCTTCTAAATACAAAGAACGTTTCGATAGGCTTCTTGGTCAATTCAGAGACGATTTCAGCGAATATGCTCCAGAGGAAGATGGCAACAAGATTGCTCTCATCGACTGCTACATCTTCGATAAAGGCGATTCTGATTCCGCCTCTCTCCCGTCTGGCGTTACCGTTGGCGACATCAAGCTCTTAAACGAAGCCAAAACCCAAATCAGCGAAGAAAGCGACATGAATTTCATTATCAATTCTTCCTGGCAATATGAGGGTGGATTAAAGCTTCAAGTCAACGAAAACTCAAGCGGTGTCGACCATGGTGGCGTTGGTGGACAACACTACTGGGCAAAAGACATGTTCCAGCTTGGCATGGAATATGCGAAGATCATCGTTGAAAACGATTTACTTAAGTAAGTTATAAAAATAAGGGCGATCCTCAGGGATACGCCCTTTTATAATTCTTCGATTTTCTTAATGACGGCAGAAGTCGTCTCGATTAGGTCATCCATCTCCTTCGAGACATCTACTCCGTCTTTTTTGTTGCGTGTTGCTTCGCAAATTGCGCTGGCCTTTTCGAAAACGGGGGTGAGGCAAAGGTTGCCCGCAACACCTTTAAGCGTGTGGGTTATCGCAAAGATGTGAGGGATATCGTTTTCGTCGCGAGCCTTCTTGAGTTCGTCGTAATAGTTGCCCTCAGAGAACTTCTTAAGAAGTTTAAGGATGAAAGCGTCGTTCATTAACATTTGAATTGCTCTATCGTAGTCGCCGCCGATCTGGCTATAGAATTCCTTAACGTTCATTCTCTTTCTCCTTCTTTAGAAGCTCAGTGAATTCGTTCTCTGGCAAAGGCTTTGAGAAATAGTATCCTTGAACGACGTCGCAGCCGCTTTCCTTGAGGAAACGGTAATTCGCTTCGGTCTCTACGCCCTCGACAACGCTAACGACGCCGAAACGTCTACATAAAGCCAAGATCATCATAACGACATCCTTGTTCATCGGATGTTGGTCGATCTTCTTCATGAAGACCATATCGATTTTCAAAACGTCGAACGGGAGTTCGGTGATGACGTTGAGGGAAGAGTAGCCGCTTCCAAAGTCATCGACTTCAACAAGGAAGCCTTTCTCCCTGAGGGAGGTTACTAAATCAAGGATCTCTTGTTTGTTTTGCGAATATGCGCTTTCGGTGATTTCGAGATAATACTTATCGTGCGGGATGCCATAAGTGTCAGTAGCCTTAATAATCTCGGCCTCAAGATTCGGGTTATGGACATCAACGCGTGAGACGTTCACGGAGACCGGCAAATAGAAGCCAAGCTCCTCTTTCCATTTAGCTTGTTGCTTAGCGACCTCTTCGAAGACATAGAAATCGAGAGCCTGAATGAAGCCGTTTGTCTCAAATAGAGGGATGAAGACACCAGGGGAGATCATTCCATATTTTGGATGCCCCCAACGGACAAGAGCCTCAGCGCTAGATAAGATGTTTTTCGGTCCTTGGATTTTGTATTTTGGCTGATAGAAGACTTTGAATTGATGACTCTTTAAAGCGTCTTTGAAACCGTTGATAAGTTCCTCTTCAAAAACTGATTTTTTCTCAATTTCCTCGTCAAAAATGCAATATATTTCAGAATCGCCTTGAATTCTTTCGGAAAGATTAACGGCTCTTCCGATAGCGATATCCTTGTCTAAAGACGGATCGACGTTTGGATAAATTCCGACATGGAGATGAACGCTAGAAGGGTTGATAAGCTTCTCTAAATGAGCAAGCAAACCTTTGACGAACAAGTCATCGTTTTCGATGTGAGGGCAGTATAACAAGAAGTCGCCTGTGCCATGGTGGGAGGCGAATCCTTTATGCTCATTCACATAGCCTTTGAGATATTCGGCGACGTTTCTTAGAACATCATCGGCAAACTCTTTTCCATAAAGCTCATTGATCAAACGGAAACGGGTGACGTTGATGGAGATCATATCCTTTTTGATGTTTGGATATGCCGCGTCGAACTGGAGGCAGAATTTCTTAAAGAACTCGAAGGAGTAGAGGTTGGTGAGGTGGTCGATTTTGACTTCCTTGATTATGCTTCTGTCTTCATAGAGCTCAATCATTCTCTCCACACGGGCGACAATGATTTCTGGATCTTTGAAAGGCTTCTTGATGAAGTCATTGACCCCAAGTTTGAAACACTCGCGTTCAATGTCGACTTCGCCAGTCATGACGATGACAGGGATTTTCTTAATCTCTGGGTTTTCTTGTCTTTCTTTGAGGACATGGAAGCCATCCAAATCAGGCATATAGATGTCGAGCAAAACCAAATCGATGGTTTCAAGGTGTGAGGAGATGACCTGGAGCGTCTCTCTTCCAGTGTAGGCACGGAGTATGTCGTAATCTTTTTCAAAGAAAGAGGCTAGGATATCGCCGCTGATTTCATCATCGTCCGCAATCAAAAGAGTGCGTCGAGATTGTATTTCCTTTTCACGCTTATTGCTTTCCATGTGTCTCTCCTTGGCCGTTTTTGGCCTTTTTTATCTCGGTGAGAACGAGATTGATGTCGATTGGTTTGGCGATATGGCCGTTCATGCCTGCGTTCAGACATTCGGTGACGTTTTCTGAGAAGGCGTCCGCGGTCATGGCGACGATTGGGATGTTCTTAGCGTAATCGCTATCGAGTTTTCTGATAGCCCTAGTTGCATCTAACCCATTCATGACTGGCATCTGGATGTCCATGAAAACGATTGTGTAACGCCCTTCGTTATTCTTGTCGGCAATAAGCTCAAGGGCGGCTTTTCCGTTCTCCGCTCTTTCGGAGGAGATGCCGTTCATACTAAGCAAGGTGGAAATGACTTCCCAGTTGATCTCATTGTCTTCGACAACCAAGACGTTGACGTTCGAAAGGTCCGTATCTTCTGCGGCCTGTTCCTCTAAAGAGGAATCCTTCGCTGTTGCATCGACAGGGATATCAATAGTTACGGTAAATGTGGTTCCTTTATCGAGTTCGCTTTCGCACTCAATTGTTCCGCCCATCAAGTCGACCATCTGCTTGGTGATGGCGAGGCCTAAACCAGTGCCTTCGATGGAATTGACGCGGCTATCTGTGGCGCGAGAGAACGGGAGATACATCTTCTCAAGATATTCCTTTGACATGCCGATACCGGTGTCTTTTATTTTGAATACAAGTTTCACGCAGCCTTCTTTTTCGCTCTCTTCTTCCCAGGTGTCGATGTCGACTGAACCGCCTTCATTCGTGTACTTAATCGCGTTCGAGAGGAGGTTTGTGAATATCTGGTTAAGCCTAAGCTTATCTGTGCAAAGAGTGTCTTCTTTGAAATCGTGCTCACGATAGGTGAGAGCGATGTGTTTAGCTTCTGCGGAGGAGTGAGAAACGCTTAAGAGGCTTTCAAAGAGTTCTTTGATCGAGAAGGACAAAGGATTGATGACGAGCTTTCCGCTTTCGATTTTGGATATATCCAAGATATCGTTGATGAGGGTCAATAAGTGGCTACTGGCCTGCTCGATTTTCCCTAGGGCTTTTTGAGTTGATTCAGGGTTGTTCTTTTCCTCTTTGGCGATGGTTGTGAGACCGACAATCGCGTTCATTGGGGTACGGATGTCATGAGACATCGTGCTCAAGAAGTCTGTTTTGGCCTTGCTTGCTTTGCTAGCGACTGCAGCGGCTTCTTTAAGGTTCTTACTAAGGATGAGGAAAACGGCCACGTCAAAGGCAAA
The DNA here is from genome assembly GCA_017531065.1 of Bacilli bacterium. Classification (GTDB taxonomy): domain Bacteria; phylum Bacillota_I; class Bacilli_A; order RFN20; family CAG-826; genus UBA4951. The sequence continues at coordinate 14,659 of JAFXLR010000149.1, read as the reverse complement.
GAGAAGGCCTAAGCCAGCGACCAAGAAGATGACAACCGGCCAATTGACGTGAACATCAGCGATATCGGCTGCAGGAACCAAGGTTAAGATGGTCCAATTCCAGTTGTCGGTAGTGGAAATCTGCGAATAGGAAACATAGCAATCCTCCTTAAAGGAGTTCTTCATAACGAGGTAACCGCTGCTATGGGTGACGCTCTCTTTGAGCTCAGCTATCTTAGCTTCGGAGAGAGGGTTATAGGATTCATAGAAACCGAAGAAACTCGCACCAGTGAAGGAGTTTCCTGAGACGATGTAGGAACCAGATTCATCGATAACCGCGACTTCTAAGTGGTTGAAAGATCCGGACGGGAAGGTCCAACGGGTTTTGAAATTGTTGAGTAAAACAACACGAAGAAGATAGCCGTCGACCTGTTTGGTTGGGTCATTAGGATCGGTTAATTTAATGCCTGTGTAGAACGCCAAAGAACGGCTGCCGTTTGATGGGTTTACGTAAGAAGGGGTGATGTTCATGCCTTCTTTGTAGGAGGCGAAGACGCTTCCTAGGGAAGAATAGTTGACTGCAAAGTTGCCTGACTGATCGGCTCTTTCGCGGGTTGATAAACCACTTAGATCATCTTTGTAGATGACGTGGCCCATAACGGTGGAGTCGACGATGGAATCGCGAACGAAATCAACGGCTTCTTCCATGGTGCCGACGTTGTTGTTTAAATGTCTCGCCCAAGAACGGCAGAGGTGGCTCTCTCCGGTAAGGTAGGTGCCTGTGGTGTTCGCTAAGGCGGTGTTCGTGTCGTTGAAAAGGTCGAGGTTGCTTTCTCTAGCACGCTCATTTGATAAGCGTATGTATTGCCACTCGGTGATGAGAAGCCCCAATACGAAAAGAACGTTAATCAAAATGGTTGCGATATTCGCGATCTTCCTTTTGGACGGCTTATTCATCTAACTTATTTTACATTTTCTTTAGAGAAGAAGAAAACCGATATACTATTAAATTGAAGAACAGGCAGGATATTTCCATGAAGAAAACGAACCGTGTTTTCGCGTTATTGGGTCTCTCTTTTCTTGCGCTTAACGCTTGCGGACAGAACCAAAACGGCGAATTTACCCCCAAACTCGATACTGAGACCGCGTGCCACTTAACAGTCAGAGGCCACTACGAGAACTTTGAAGCTTTGACGGCCGAGTTCCACAATTTCAATGAGTACTATCCGAACGTTGAGCTGAGTTACGAGTACGACAAAGACCACAAGAAGAACATTGCCCTCTCCCTTCAGGGAGACACCCCACCGGACATCTTCTTCACCTACTCAACCATCGACTTCTCGGCGATCGACGAATACACAGAAGATTTGTCCGACAAGTCGCTTGGCTTTGATCTTTCGTGCATCCGCGACGGCCTTCTTTACCGTGATTCGAACAACAAGGTCCCATATCTTCCTGTCTACACGACTTCCTATGGAATGTTAATCAACGAGAACCTCTTCAAGGCGAACAACGTCAAAATTCCAGAGACATATAACGAACTCATTTCTGCGTGCGACGCTTTCAAGAAAGCAAGCCCAAAGATCTTTCCGATGCTTGGACACGAAAGCATGGTCATATACCCTCTCTACTTCCCGCATTTCTGTGCTTCTTTAGTCAATAACAAAACAGCGGTGGATGAACTCAACTCCTTGGCGCCTTCCGCCGGTGAGCATATGCGTGCCAGCTTGGAACTCGCCCACGATTTTATGAGCAGAGGCTTTGTCGATCTTGAAGAGTGTAAGACAAACATTGCTGACGATTACGACAAGACGATCAAACGTTTCTATAACGGCGACGTTGCCATGATGCTCGCCAAAGGCGGAACCGTCTCAGGAACCGAAAAGAGAGAAAGCCAATCTGAAGCCTTCACCAAGAACCCATTCAAATATAGCTTCCACCCAGTCCCATCGACCGATAAAGGCGGATACTTCTATAACACCGTCGATCTTTGCTTTTCAGTTAACAAGAAGAGCCAGAACTTAGCCATGGCCAATGAGTTCATGAGATTCGTTATTTCATCTTCTTGTCTCAACCGCATGGCTAAAGCCAAGCGAATGATCACTCCATGCAAAGACATGACATTCGATGAAGTATATTCAGCGTTCGGAAAGATTGAGCCTAGCCGCATCATCAACCCATCGCAATTAGGTCTTCTTGATGCTGCCGACCAGCAAGTTAGAAAAGCTGGCATCGCCGTTTGCCAAAAGGGCATGAGCGTCGATGAAGCCGTAAGAACCTTCGGTTCGTTTGAATAAAAATAGCAAAAAGAAAGGGCTCAATTGAGCCCTTTTTCTTATTGTTTTTTCTTCGCCGAAACTATGAGTGCGCTTGATATGAGAATAAGTGGAAGCACAAGAGTCAGGTTCGGGAAATAAGAGATAAGCGTATCGCCCTCAAGGCTTTTATAAACGAAGTAGTAGAAGCAGTAGCAACCTGCAGCGCTGACAGCGAACAAGAGAATGATCACGAGGTATTTGAGGGCCGCTTTACGGCTCTTAGCCTTCTCCTCGCCAAAGATTGCGTCATAGGTTGATATGGCAAGGCGGCCCATATTCGCGGTCATCATTGTCGCGGTGTATGGTTGTTCGTCAAAGGAAGCAAAGCTTTTGGTCAAGAAGCCACCGATGATGGCGATAAGGCCGTTAGAGATGATGTTTGGCCAGGCGAATTTGTCTGGGTTCTTGGTTTCTGGATCGAAAATGGTTGGGATAGCCATGACAACAAGAAGAAGTCCGACGATGACCGAAAGTTCGATAACGTGGTATTTCTTTTCGTCTTCTTTGGCAATTTTATCTTCGATAAGTCTAGCGAGGAAAACGCCTGCTGCGAAGAGAATGACAACCGGGATATAAGTTAAAAGTTCGAGAGGGGTTCCTTTGACAATGCTGACAACGCCATAAACGAGGTTGCCAGTCATCATCATTCCCCAGAAGCCGCGATAGTAAAGAGAATAGGCTTCAAGGAATCCAGCAGCACATGTCAAAAGGAGGGCGATAATGAAGCCAACCTTTGAATGTTTTACGATGCTTTTCTCTTCTTCGATTTTCACGTGGCAAGTATATAACAGAGGGCACTTCACTCCAACCAGTTTTTTGCACGAACGAAATCATTTGCCTTGAACAAAAGTGGAAATGAATGACATTATATTTTCGAAGACGTTTTATTTAATAAAAGATGTCCCGTTAACCAGAAGGGGGGTTAATTATGGAATTCTTGAAATTAGCGGAGCAAAGATACTCCGAACGCGCCTTCGATAAAGCGCATCCTATCGAGGAAGAAAAGCTTTCAAAGATCCTTGAGGCAGGAAGGCTCGCTCCAACGGCTTGCAACTTCCAGCCACAGAAGGTTTATGTCCTTAAGTCCAATGACGCTCTTTGGAAAGCGGCTAAACTCACTCATACTTATGACGCTCCAATCGTTCTTCTTGTCTGCTATGACTTGAATACCGTTTGGAAGAACGCTCGCGAGGAAGGCTACAACGCTGGCGAGCAAGACGCTTCCATCGTCGCTACTTCGATGATGTTTGAAGCGGAAGACCTTGGAATTCATAGCATTTGGCTTAGGGGTTTCAATTCGAAACTCGTCTCTGAATCCTTTGAGCTTCCTGAGAACATCAAGCCAGCTATGATGCTCGCTATCGGCTATCCAAGCGAGTCCTCAGCCCCATCCCCAAGACACTCAGACAGAAAACCTTTAACTGACACGGTCGAGGAGCTCTAAAAAGCAATATCCTTTATTCTCTGGAATAAATGAGGCAAAATACCAGCATGCTATATTTAGGAATTGATATCGGTGGAACGTCCATTAAGTGCGCGTTCGTAAACGAAGAAGGAAAAATCAGCCACCCATTCACGATGAAATTCATCAAGGGCGCTAAACAAGATGAAACACTCAGCAAACTTGGCGATTTGATCAACGCCAACGTGAAAGCCGTTCAGGCCGAAGGTTTTGAAGTTGGTGGAATCGGCATTGGCTGCCCAGGCTCAATCAATAGCAGAAGCGGTATTTGCTGCTTCTCCGGAAACCTTGGCTGGAACAACGCCCCAGTCGCTGAGATGATCCGTCAGGCCACAGGCCTCCCAACAAAAGTCACTAACGATGCTAACGCTGCCATGCTTGGCGAAGCCAAATTCGGCGTTGGCAAACAATATAACAACCTTGTCCTCCTCACCCTTGGAACCGGTGTCGGCGGTGGACTTTTCCTTGATGGAAAACTCTACGAAGGCAACGAAGGCAAAGGAACCGAGCTTGGCCACATGGTCATCGAAAGAGGCGGACGTCAGTGCACTTGCGGACTCAAAGGATGCCTTGAGGCATACGCTTCGGTCACCGCTTTGATTAGCGATACCAAGAAAGCCATGAAGAAAGACAAAGCCTCCAAGATGTGGGACTTCGTCAAAGGCGACATCAAAAAAGTTGATGGCCGCACTTCATTCGAATGCGCCAAAAAAGGCGACAAGACCGCTTTGAAAGTCGTCGATGATTATGAGGAATATCTCACCCTCGGAATCATCAACTTCTGCAATATCTTCCGCCCAGAGGCCGTCATCCTTAGTGGCGGTCTTTCCAATCAGCGCAAATACCTAACCGACGCCGTCGAGAAGAAGCTCGCGGCCAAGGATTATGGCTTCAAGAGAACCCCTGAAGTCAGAGTTCTCGTCTCTGCCTTAGGCAGCGATGCCGGCGTTGTCGGCGCAGCCGCTCTTTTCATCGCTTAGAAAACTCTAGGAACCAATAGGTTCTAAATATAGTAAAATTAACTCATAAAGGAGGTACTTTTAATGTACAGCGAGGAAATCAAGTCCTCGAACCTTGCGAAATTTTTGAATAATTTCGACAAAGTGTTCATGGATACTTGTTCCTTGATGGAAGACTCGTTCCCAGTCTTCATGGATTGCTTAGTCAAATCCCGTGAATATTGGAAAGACGGTTTGAAAGTTATTGTTCTTGGCGAATGCATGGAAGAACTCAAAAAGCATTCGAAGAGCAAGGAAGGCGATAAGTTTGTAGAAGCGAAACTCGCCCTTAAAATCCTGCAAGACAATAAACGCCATGGCAAAACCATTGAGATCACAAAACCAACCCACAAAGACGGTTTTGCGGATAGAGCAATCTTTGCCAAGGTCACCGATCTGAGAATCGCCGAGAAGATTCTCATCATCACCCAAGACAAGAAACTTACAAACGACATCCGTGGTCTCAATAGCCTCGAATCCCAAAAGGGAAGAAACATCAATGTCTACCGCATCGGTAGAAACGGTGATTTAGAGGTGAACTACGGTGAGAAGCCGCAAGAACGCGCGCCAGCAAGAAACACAATTCGACCAAGTTCGAACAAAACCCCATTCAAAACTAAACAGGAAGCTCCGCAAAAAGCCCCTGAAAAACCAAAAATCACTGACAAATCCCCTGTGGTTTTAGCAGATTCCGTTCTTTCCGCGAATCTCAGCAACCCTAACTACCCATCTTCAAGGAAGATTGAGGATATCGACAAACAGCTTTCTCTCCTCAAGGCCATGAAGCCTGCTGAGAAAGCAAATCTCAAGCTCCGTTACCCAGAGGAGAAGTTGCTTGAAGAGAAGAAACGCTTAGCTCCTGCTCCAAAAGCCAAACCAGCCGAACCAAAGAAACCAGTTGAGCCAAAGAAAGTTGCTCCTGCTCCAAAACAGGAAGCAAAACCTGAGGTTCAGAAAACCTTCTACGGAATTGGAAGAACCCCAAGCTTCGCGCTTCAGAAACTTGGTGACCATAACGGTTGGATCTTCCGTGACCCAGCGGTTGAATACTTCGCGCCTGTGCATGGCGCCTATGACGTCACCACGAGAGATCTCAAAGGCGTCGACAAAGAGTTGTCTCAACTCAAGCCAGACATGATGGAAGAGTGGCCAATTAAAGGCGCGACCATCGTCTTCGAGAAGAAGAACAACGACTTCTACGCCTCTCTCAAACCTAAACCTGTGGCGGTGGCCAAACCAAAAGCCGCGCCAAAGGCGAAAGCGGCCCCAGCTCCAAAAGCCAAGCCAGCGGAACCTAAGAAAGCCGCTCCAGCTAAGAAAGCTGCCCCAAAGAAACCTGTCAGCCACAGTTCCGGCTTTGCCGAAACCCAAAAGCAGGATCAGATTCTTAACGCCAACATCAACAACCCTAATTATTCGAAAGTCTTAGCGGCCAAAGCCATCGAGGCTCAGATTGAAAGGGTTCGTCATCTTAAACCAGGCGAAGCCAATGAGCTTAACCTTGGGCTAAAAGATTTACAGACCAAACTTAAAGAGATTAGAAACGACCTCAAATAATTGTTTAAACAATTAGAAACCTTGAACATAGATTACAAGGCTAGTAAGATTAACTCGTTTCTAGTAAAGGACTAACTTATGAAAAAGACTTCAAATTTAGGTGGATTACTTGGCATTTGCGCCCTTATCTTCACTCTTTGCGCGTTCCTCTTCCCAATCGCTCCTGGTGTCCAGGCCGGTGCGGATGAGCTTGTTCGCGGTTATGACTTCGTCTTCACCAACCCAGCTGCTCCATTCACAATCAGTGCGACTGGCGGACTTGTCGCCATGTTCGTTCTCTTCATCGTTGGCGCTGCCTTCGAGCTCCTCGGAGTCGCCTTCGGATGGTATGGCGGAAAGTTCGGCGGATTCCTTTCGATCGTCGGTGGCCTCTGCATGGCCGTTGCCGGCATCTTAGCCTTCCTTGCTCCAACCATGGTTGAAGCTCCTCAGTTCCAGCTTACCCTTGCTTGGGGATTCATCGCTACTGCGATCGCTTCCCTCATCGCCGCTGGCATCGAACTCTTCGTCGGCGTCAAAGCCTTCCTTGCTAAATAAGGAAAGACAACAAAAAATCTAGGACCGATTCGTCGGTCCTTTTTTTGTGAACATTTTCGTAAAAGCCTCTATATGAATAGTGGAGGCAATTATGAATAACGCAATCTACGAAAACACCGAGACAGAAGTGCTCACATATTTCTCAAAACTCATATCCGCAGGGCTTGATCCCTATTCTTCCCAGTTCAAAGGCACCTTCAAAATGACCGCTTTGAGGGAGAAGCTTTGCAAGACTCTCAAAGACACCGCAAGCCTTATCAGTGGGTGGGGCTATGACATGAATCGCTACCAGCAGATTTGTGATGTCTGTGCGGAAAAGATGGTGAAAGAAATTAATTACGAAGTTGAAAAATTATTTCAGGAAAATGTCAAAGGCAGCTATTTCATCGTCGACTTTAGCGCCTACGAAAATCAGATATCATCTTTATTATTTAACGCGTTCGCGCGTATGAATGAGAGGGCAAAAAATTTCGCATAAAAAATTAGCACTTACCTATTGACAGTGCTAAAAAGAGGGCTAATATATAGTTAGCACTTAGGAAGAATGAGTGCTAAAAAATCCAAGGAGGTAACTACTATGACATTTGATTTAGTCAACTACGGATTTGATCCATTCTACGATTTCTTCGCTCCAGTTAGCAGAAGAGAAAATCACGCCATCTCCATGAAGACGGATGTCAAAGAAGACGAGACCCATTACACGATGGATGTAGAGCTTCCTGGCGTTAAGAAAGAAGACATCAACGTCACCCTCAAAGATGGATACTTAACCATCTCCGCCAAACGCGAAGACAAGAGGGATGAAAAGTCCAAGGGCAAATATGTCTGCCATGAGAGAACCTATGGTTCTGCTTCTAGGACTTACTATGTTGGCCTGTCCGACGAAAAGGCCATCAACGCTAAGTTCGAAAACGGTGTTCTTTCCCTCACCTTCCCTAAGGAAGAAGAGAAGAAAGAGTTGGTTCACAACATCTCAATCAACTAAAAACAGCGGCTACTCCTTTCACGCTGTTCCATACCAACTATCTCGACTAACAAAAGAAAGAGGCGTCCTTACTCCGCGCCTCTTTTTTTGTTTTTAAAGTTTGATTTGTTTTGGGAAAGGTTCTTTCCTCATGATTCCCCACATCTTGTCGATGTATGAGAGAGTATAGAAGTTCTCGAAGTAGTGGTAGTAGAAGGCTCCTTTGAGAGTCATCGTGTATACACCATCTTTCTCAGTGAGGTAGCCGATCTTTTTGGCGAGCCATAACTCAAATCGATACATCTTTTTAAGCGGCATTCCGAAGAACTTCTCGAAGTCTTTCTCATCCACGCTCGTGCTATAGGCGGTCCAGAAGAGCCAATAGACCATTCTTTGTCTCTTCTTGAACCTGATGGTCAACGAAGTTGGGAGTTTTCCTTCTTCAATTCTCTTGATATAGGCATCAACATCGAATGTGTTGATTTTGAACTGATCCTTAAGAAGGGTTGTGGCGGAGCAACCAAATCCTAAGAACGTCTCTCTCGTCATAGACGAGTATTTGGCTTCAGGCTTGCTTGAGAAGGTCCAGATTGTGCTTCTTGGATAGCCTTTCTCTTGGCAATGTTTCGTTATGGCATCGAGAAGGGCTCTCTTCTCTTTCTTTGGTAACGCTTTGACCTTGCTTGAGGTGAAAGTGAAATCGATGAACGGATAAATGGCTACGTGATTCGCGCCTAATTCGAAAGCTTCATCAACATCCGCTTTAAGATCTTCATAGGTCTGGGAAGGGAGAGCGAATATGAAGTCCATGGAAACTGTCTCAAAAGGAACGGCCTCAAGAGCCTCTTTCATGGCTTTGGTGTCCACGCTTCTTCTTCCTAAGATGGATTGGTATTTTTCTCTGAAGGATTGAATGCCTATTGAGATTTTTGTGACACCGGCATCTTTGAGGATCTGAAGGGTCTCTTTGTTAACGTTCTCCGGATGAAGCTCCAAACCGATTCCTTCTGTGATGATGAAGTGCTCGTTTATGGCCTCAATGATCTCCTTGATTCTAGGCGCGGATAAAGCAGGGGTTCCGCCTCCGAAATAGAGACTCGTGACCTTCTTCTTTTCTTCGCTCTGAGAACCAACTAAATGAATCTCTTTTATGAGGGCGTCTATATACCTATTACTTTCCTCTTCTGAGTAGAGTTTTTTGCAATACGGGCAGAAATTGCAGATGCTTTTGCAAAAAGGAAGGTGCACATAGAGACCTAAATTGTCGAGGTTTTCATATGGGAGAACCTGGTCGTAATCACTCTTGAATGTGAATGGTTTGAGTGACCTTGTTAACCAGTTTCTCGCAAGGGAAGCAAGGAAGCTCATTTTAGATATATTTCAGGTAAGTCTTAAGCATCTCGAAGACGATCTTCAAGTTGCCTCTGAATAAGAGGGTATATTCGGCGACGAAGAAGTAGCCGCATTCATCACAAAGGCCTGGGACTTCGATGCAACGTCCGCAGGTAGAGAGCTTTCCGTTCTCCATAACAACACACTGGTAGCATGGGGTTGGGAATTTGTTCTCGATGATATATGGGAATGCGCTCTTAAGGTTAAAGACAGGGCAACCTTCCTTCATCATCTGCTTTATGGTGTCGCAGCACTTGGCTTTATCTTCTTTGGTGAGTTTGAGTTCTTTGGTGTCTGGGTATGGGGTGTGGAAATTGAAAGAGACCGCTCTGACGTTCTTGGTGTCGCGGGCCTTCTCACAGACATCACGGATGCAATCTTTATTGATTTGGTTCACGGCCATATAGAAACAAATGTTGTCTGAAGTGGCCTTGGAGATGTTCTCAAAGATGGTGTCGTATGTATCGCCTCTGATGATGTTGTGGTGGACCTTATCACCATCAAGACTTAACAAAATTAAGTCCGCCTCTGGCAAATCGATAGGCCAGGTGCCGTTTGTGACGACGTTGACGATGAGGAAGCCCATCTTCTTTGCTTCAATGACGAGGTCTCTAAGCGTCTTGTCTCCATCCTTCCACATGAAGGTCTCGCCTCCACAGAAGAAAAGAATACGCACGCCCATGTCATAGAGCTGCTTCATCTCGCCTTTGATCTGCTCATAAGGGTGAATGACCGCGGTGATGTTATTGACGGAGCAGTGTTTGCAGTGAAGGTTGCACTTATCCGTAACGATGACTGTTCCTAGAATTGGCTTCTTCCTACGAAAGAGAATTGTGCTGATCCCGAAACCAGCAAATTTCATGAAAGATGAGAATTTCATAAGCGCACCTATTCTAGGCAATATTAAAAAGCCGGTCAAATTGACCAGCCTTGTTAATCTTTGAGAATCGCGATGATCTCTTCTTGGTGTCCGGCAACGTAAATTGGCTGCCTGTTTTTGATATAGACGTTGGTCTCGCTTCTCATTCCGAAATCAGGCGCGTAGATGCCTGGTTCAAGTGAGAAGGTGACTCCATCGATTATCTCGCGAGTGTCGTGTGACTCATAGTTATCGATGTTGACGCCTGGGCCATGAGGAGAGACATCAACTGCGATGTTGTGGCCGGTTCTATGAACAAAATATTCAGCAAATCCTGCGTCTTTTATGTAATCTCTTGAGATTTGGTCGACTTCATAACCGGCGACGGCTCTCTTAGGAAGCTCATTTTTGAGGAACTCGAAATCGGCCTCGATAGCCTTCTTCAAGATCTCGAATCTCTTCGCATAGACCTCTGGGACTTCTTCACCAACATAACCCATCCAGGTGATGTCAGCGTACACGCCTTCTGGATCATCCATCTTCGCCCACATATCGATAAGGACCAAATCGCCTTTCTTGATAGGGGAGGAGATTTCCTTGCTTGGACCATAATGTGGGTCGGAAGCGTTCTTACCGATCGCGACGATTGCAGGGTCATCATAGACCATGCCTTCTTCGTGGAATCTATCGCAGATGAATTTCTGGATTTCGTATTCGCTGGTCTCGCCGTTCTTGAGAATGAGCTCTTTGATTTTGGCGAAGGCCTCATCTTTGATCATGAGGGTTTTCTTGTTGGCGAGAAGCTGAAGCTCATAGGCTCTGTCGCTATATAAAGCGCTGAATCTTTGAAGGAGGTTTCCGCTAGAGGCGACTTCAATGCCAAGGCTCTTCACAAATTCGACTGAACCATAATCGGCTAAAGAGATTCTTGGGAGAAGGCCAAACTCGGAGATGTCCATAAGGACCTTCTTGTAACCGGCGAACTCTTTCTTCTCGATATCGAGCATTTCTTGCCAGGTATGATAGACCTTGAGGTCGAATTGATTTGTGATTTCTTCGTCCCTAAGGAAAACGGTGTCGATTGAATGACAGATGATGAAAGGTTTCTTCTCTTGAGGGAAGACAAGGAAGATCTTTCTCGTGAGCATCCTGTTGCCAAGGAATTCGACTAGAGTTTTGTTTCTGTTTTCGTAGTCGACGATAACCCAAGCATCCGCGCCTTCTTTTGCTAAGACTTCATGTATAACTTCAAGTTTTTTCATAAATTTACCTTTGGTATTGTAGCACTATTGCGCTTAGGTAAGGTAAAATATACCGGACTGAATAGGAGTGCTTATGCATTACGATTATCTGATTGTTGGCAGTGGTCTTTCTGGCTCAACCATCGCCAACTTACTTAAGAACGCCGGCAAGAAAGTTCTCGTTATCGAGAAACGTGACGATGTCGGCGGCAATATTTCAACGGCCATCCAGGACGACATCATCGTCCATACCTATGGACCTCACATCTTCCATACCTCAGACAAGTTCGCCTGGGATATGTTCAACAAAAACGTTGAGGTTTATCCATTCATCAACTCACCTATCGCCAACTGCCATGGCGAGTTCTATCACATGCCTTTCAACATGAACACCTTCCATGAGTTATGGGGTGTCACCACCGCGGAAGAGGCGAAAGCCAAAATCGCCGAAGAGGTTGAGAAGGAACACATCGGTGAACCAAAGAACCTCGAAGAGCAAGCCATCAAACTCGTTGGCCGCACGATTTACGAGAAACTCATCAAAGGCTATACCGAGAAGCAGTGGGGCAGAGATTGCAAAGAGCTTCCTGCCAGCATCATCAAACGTTTGCCTTTGAGATTTGAATATAACAACAACTACTTCAATGACTCCTGGCAGGGCCTTCCAGTCGGCGGTTATTCGAAGTGGGTTGAGAACCTTTTGAAAGAAATCGACGTCAAAACCGGCGTGGATTACTTCGAAGACAAAGAAAAATGGGATGCGATGGCCGACCACGTCATCTACACCGGACGTCTTGACGAGTACTTCTCCTTCAAGCTTGGTAAGCTCGAATACAGATCCCTCCGTTTCGACAATCAGTGGATGCAGATGGACCGTTATCAGAACAACCCAGTCATCAACTTCACCACCCACGATCAGCCATACACTCGCTGCGCTGAGCACAAGGCCTTTGACCCATTCTGCAAGAACCATCATTCAACCCTTGTGACCTTCGAGTATCCGGACACCTTCGAAGAAGGAAAGATCCCTTGCTACCCGATCAACGACGAAAAGAACAACAATCTCGCTGCTGCATATAAAGAACTCTCCGCGAAGCTTGAACCAAAGACCTTCTTCCTTGGAAGGCTTGCGGTTTACAAGTATTACGACATGGATGATTGCATCATCGCCGCCAAAGAGATGTTCGATAAGCTTCAATCCTTAGGTATCGCCTAAACATAAAAACGAAGGAGTAGGATTATGGCCCTCAAACACAAAGACTTGATCTCCAAGCTCACCCTCGAGGAAAAAGTTTCCTTATTAAGTGGCAAAGACTTCTGGCAAACGATGAATTTGCCAAGCATCGATTTGCCTTCGATGTTCTTCTCAGACGGTCCGACTGGTTTGAGGAAACAAGCTAGCGAAGCCGATAACCTTGGCCTCAACCCATCCATTCCTGCTACCTGCTTCCCATCGTCTGCGACAACCGCGAACACCTGGAACATTGAGATGGCCCACTTGATGGGCAAGACCATTGGCGAAGAAGCATCGACTAATGACGTCAGCGTTCTTCTCGCTCCTGCTCTCAACATGAAGAGAAACCCACTTTGTGGACGTAACTTCGAATACTTTGCCGAAGATCCATATCTCGCTGGCAAAATGGCCGCCAACTATATCGCTGGCGTTCAGGAAAACGGCATCAGCGCATGTCCAAAGCACTTTGCCGCCAACAACCAAGAAATCAAGAGGATGGCATCTAACTCCATCGTCGACGAAAGAACGCTCCGTGAGATTTATCTCACCGGTTTTGAAATCGCCATTAAAGAAGGCAAGGCCAAGAGCATCATGTCTTCTTATAACAAACTCAACGGAACCTACTCCAACGAGAACGAACACCTCCTTCTCGACATCCTTCGCAAAGAATGGGGTTATAAAGGACTCGTCATCACCGACTGGGGTGGAGAGAATGACCGTATTCTCGGTTTGAAAGCCTCCAACGAAGTTGAGATGCCTTCCACTGGCGGTGAAACCAATGATGATGTCTATAATGCCGTCAAAGACGGAACCTTAGATGAGAAATATGTTGATGAGGCTATCGACCGCATCATCGACTTAGCCCTTTTGACTAACAAGAATCTCAAAGACAAAAAACCTGAGACCGATAAAGAGGCTAACCACGAAGCAGCGCTTAAGGTTGCTAGAGAATCGATCGTTCTCCTCAAGAACGAAGGAGAGATTCTCCCTCTCAAACCAGAAGCCAAGGTCGCCATCATCGGTGACTTCGCTGATAAACCGCGTTATCAAGGCGCTGGATCAAGCATCGTTAACCCGATCAAAGTTGAGTCGGCTCTCGAGGTTGTGAAAGAAGAAGGTTCAGGCGTTAACTTCATTGGTTATGAGCCTGGTTTCAAGAGATACGGAAAGAAGAGCGGAGGCCTTGCGAAGAAGGCTTGCGCCCTTGCTTCAAAAGCAGATGTGGTTCTCTATTTCCTCGGTTTAGATGAGCATAGTGAGACCGAAGGACTTGATAGAAAAACCATGCTAATTCCAAAAAATCAGTTGGATTTGCTGGAGAAATTGATTCAAATCGGCACTCCAATCGTCTGCGTTTTAAGTGCCGGTTCACCTGTTGAGCTTCCATTCGTCGATAACGTGAACGCCCTCGTCCACGGATACCTTGGAGGCGAGGCTGGCGCGAGAGCCATGATCGAAGTCCTCTCTGGCAAGGTTAATCCTTCTGGAAAGCTTTCTGAGACTCTCCCATACACCTATGAAGACTGCCCAAGCGCCGAAACCTTTGGCTGGCAGAATGGCTTAGTCGAATATCGTGAAGGCCCATTCATTGGCTATCGTTACTATTCGACCGCGGACATCGCTCCAAGATTCCCGTTCGGTTATGGTCTTTCCTACACCACCTTCGAATATAGTGACCTCAAGGTCGACGAGAAAGGCGTCTCCTTCAAAATCAAGAACACCGGAAACGTCGCTGGCAAAGAAGTCGCCGAAATGTATATCGGGCTCAAGGAGAGCGCCATCTTCCGTCCTGCTTTCGAACTTAAGGGATTCGCCAAAGTCGAAATCGAACCAGGCGAAACCAAAGAAGTCAGAATCCCATTCGATGAATATACTTTCCGTTACTTCAACGTTAAGACCAATAAGTGGGAAGTTGAAGCAGGGGATTACGATGTCTATGTTGGCCCATCAAGCGCCTCATTCCCTCTTGCTGGCAAGATTCATCAAGAAGGCACGAACGCTCCAGCGCCATATGATAAAGAGAAGCTTCCTTCTTACTATAGCGGCAAGGTGAGACGCGTCGACCAAGAGGAATTCGAAACCCTCCTTGGCAGAAAGGTCGAGGAGCCAGTCATCTTC
>JAFXLR010000148.1 GCA_017531065.1 Bacilli bacterium | reverse complement strand
GAATAAAGAAGGGTGTCGGCTTTCATATAGTCAACGCCGACGAAATAGCAATAGAAAGGGTGAATAGCGGCCAAATAGACGAGAAGAGCTAAAGCACCATGAAAAAGGAAAGGCACAACGCCAGGGGCGATCGTGGTTCTTTTCTCTTTCATGCCGATGGCATTGGCGATTATCTCGGAAAGGATGATGATACATCCAAAGAGGGTGACGATTGAGGCGTAATTTCCAAATCCAACCCAAAAATTATTCACCGCGTTCGTGGTAAGCTGGACGACGAGAGTCCATATTCCTAACGCGAAGATTGCGATACGGTAGATAAGTGCAATAAGTCTGTCTCTGATTACCATGGGGCTATATTTTCCTCTTTTTCCTCCTCTTTTCAAGAGGGCGTACGAACACGAGAGGATAAATGTACTTCCTATGGTAATGAAAAGAATAATGAAAAGATAGTGATTTCTTCCTTGCTAAGGATAGGCAATGTGGCTAAACTAATACGGCACGGCGGAATTGGTGAAGTGGTCTAACACAACCGGCTGTGAACCGGTCATTCGGGAGTTCAAATCTCCTATTCCGCCCCAGAATGAAAATTAACGGCAGACGAACCTGTCGTTTTTTTGTTGTCCCTCGCCAAATATCAAAAACGCTACATTTGTAAATAATTTGTTTTGTTACACAAAACACGAAATAATAGTAACTTGGACAAAAAATAGTGTTTTTATATCAAAGATATAAGTAAAGAAATAACCGAGATAGTGTGGCACTTTTATTGCGTAACCTTCTTTACTATATGACCAAACCCATTTTTATGCGGAAACGTATAGGCTATTCCGCTATAGGAGGAATCGATATGAAGAAATCGCTTTTGAATGCCATAGTTATTCCGCTCGCTCTCTTTTTATCGGTGGGAGGAGCCAGAACAAGCAAAAACGTCGTCTCTGAACCGCTCATCATGGCCCCTCAAAGAGCTAGCGCC
This sequence comes from Bacilli bacterium, assembly GCA_017531065.1. Lineage (GTDB taxonomy): Bacteria > Bacillota_I > Bacilli_A > RFN20 > CAG-826 > UBA4951. The sequence goes on along the minus strand of JAFXLR010000148.1, from coordinate 3,119 downwards.
GCTAAAGAAAAAAGCTTTTTGGTTTTTACACACGATGAAGGAAACGATGCTCAGCCAATATTGAAAGAGGATTTTGGCAGTGGCAAATGGTCGGTCAGTCCAGTTTCGACAAGCGCGGACACTGGCTATGAGTGGAGGGACATACCTAAAGCAACCGTTTTTACACTCCAAAGACAAACAGCCATCAAACACATCACAAAGATCAGGGTTTCTATATCTAGGTGGTCTAATAGTTGGGGTGGAACTGACGAAGGAGGCAAATATGCGGCACTCAACGCCAAGCTTTATATCGGAAACACGTTGATCGCCCAAGAATCCGTCACCGATGATAGCGATCTCGCCTACCCCCTTAAAAATGATATTCAAGTAGATGAATTGAGCGGTGTTCCAAAGGTGGTTATCACTGGCACCAGCTCAAAATACAACTACTATTCATTCCATTTAGACAGCGTCTTAATTAACTATAACGACTACAAAGAAGTCACGGTCACCCTGGACGACAATGGCGGAAGCGGTGGCCAAGGAAGCGTTAACTGCACATACGATGAGGCTATGCCAGCCTCTGTAACCGTCCCAAAAAGAACGGGTTACCGTTTTGATGGTTATTACTTAGGAAACAAACAGTATTACAAGTCAGATGGTAAACGTGCCTTTACCAATTACGATATCAAAGACGATACAACGACTTTGACCGCAAAATGGACACTTATGGAGTTCAATGTCATTTGCAATGACGAAGGTGGTACAGGAGGTCCAGGATCCACCAAGGCAACATACTCCTTCCCTCTTCCTAACCTTAGCTCCGTTCCAACCAAAGAAGGCTACACTTTCAAAGGTTATTATGGTGCGAGAGTCGGCGGCGTAATGTATTTCGACGTCGATGGAAAAGGTGTCAGAAACTTCGACAACATGGGCGATACCAACGTCTATGCAAGATGGGAAGCCAATAAATACATTTCCTCTTTCGACCCTGCCCCAGGAACAGGCGGAATCACTTCTCTTGAAGCAACCTACGATTCAACCTTACCGAACCTCAGCGCAGAGCAAATCCCAACCAGAGCCTCATCGGACGGACATTCTTATTCCTTTGGAGGTTATTGGACAGAAGCCCCAACCAACAATCCTGATGGCAGCCAAACGCCTAACGGAACGCAATATTATGACGAAAATGGCAAAGGTTTAGGCATCTGGAAAGAGGCCCAAAACACCACCCTTTACGCCTATTGGACGATCGATATGACCGTCACCTCAAATAGCTATGCCGGTATCTGGGATGGCGAGAATCATGGCATTTCCATCTATGTCGAGTCTCCTTCCGACACCACGATTTATTACGGCACGAGCGAAGAAGCCTGCAATAGTACCAATGCGGAAAGCTTCACTTATAGTGGTTCTGGCGATTACACCGTCTTTTTCGAAGTCAAAAAAGATGGCTATACCACATACAAAGGTAACGAAACGGTCAGCATTGGAAAAGCTGAATCACAGTATGTGACTCTCCCGACTGCCAAAGCGCTTGAATACGACGGAACCGATCAAGAGCTCATCGAAGTTGGATCGGCTGATTATGGCACGATGCTCTACGCCGTCAACACGACTGGCGAGCTTCCAGATGACAGCGAATTCTCTTCTTCCATCCCGACTGGCAAAAACGTTGGAACATATTATGTTTTCTACAAAACGACTGGTGACAGCAACCATAATCCAATCGAAGCCACTTTGCTTAAAGTGGTGGAAATCGCCATGTCCGAAATCGATAAGACCGATATCAGAAACCTTAACGATGAAGTCGTCGCTTATCTCAAATCCATCGAGAACGACTCTAGATTCACTTCAATCCATGAAGACCTAGAGACCGTCAGAAGCGCTGTTAAAGAAGCGACGATTGATGATCAAAATGTCACCAACGAATTCGTGGCGGAGAAATTAGCCGAGCTTCAACAGGCTTTAAGCGCGGCCAAAGTCAGTGTCACAGAGATCCTTATCGAATCGATCGGCACCGTCTCTTACCCAGAAAGCGAAGAGGCCATCGAAGCCGCTAAAGATCATTTCGACAACATCTTAAGCACCGAAGAAAGAGAAGCGGTCAATGCTTCACTCATCGCTACATTAGATGATGATTTTGAGGATTTCACCTCTGCCAAAGAAGTCGTCACCCTTATTGAAAACATCCCTGCTCCAAGCACTGATAAGGAATATTACGATGCCGTTGAAGCCGCTAAAGAGGCCTATGACGCCTTAAAGGATTCCAATCCTGATGCTTACGCTCTCGTCAATGAAGCGGAAGATAACGATCACGAAAAGACCCTCACCGATAACGTCGAAGCCAGCGCCGTCATCAAAACCATCGAGGACAGTGGCACACTTACTTATAATGGTGGAACCAATGACTCATTAGATGACATCGTCGCTGCCGAGGAAGCCTACGCCGCCTTAAAGGAATCTAATCCAGATGCAGCCGCCCTCGTCGAAAAGAGCAACCATGATGCTTTAGTCGAAGCCCGTGAGTCTTATGACGAAGTCGAAGAGGTAGTTGCCTCCATCGAGAACATCGGAAAAGTCACCCATGGTGGCGAAACCGATTCCAAAGAAGCCATTGACGAAGCGAGAGAAGCCTATGACAGCCTCAGTGACGAAGAAAAGGCTTTAGTCGATGGATATCAGGAAACTGGGAAAGCCCTCGATGATGCCGAAAACGTCTATGAAGCCATGGAAAAGATCGACGCCATCGGTGAAATCTCCTATGACACTGATACAGAAGAGAAGATTGCAAAGGCCAGAGAAATCTACGACTCCTTGACTGATGACCAAAAGGAACAGTTAGGCGAGGAATATAAGAATCTTCTTGTCGGCGGAGAGGAAACACTCTCCTCAATGAAACAGACATCGGATATCTTAGTCGTCATTTTCTTGATTGTCGCCTCTCTCTTCCTTATCGGCGGAATCGCCTTCTTCATCCTTCTCTTACTCAAGAGGAAGAAAGAAAAAGAAGAAGACGAAGATGGGAAAAAGCCTGCAAAAGCCATGTCGATTGCCGGCATCCTCCCATTCATCGTCTACGCCAGCCACTACGTTGACGCCCCATACATGGCCCTCTATATCCTCATTGGGGTCGCCGT
>JAFXLR010000147.1 GCA_017531065.1 Bacilli bacterium | reverse complement strand
GGGGAGGCGCCCCTCATCCGATGAGGTTTGCCAAAAGAACCCTTTATCGTTTTTATTTCGAAACAGTAGGGGGAATGGTCTATCTCATCGAGGCCTGGAACCGCACATACCTTGGGCAGATGCTTAAGCCTGATACGATTTATACTCTGACAGGTGTTTATGAGAAGAATAGGCACACAGTCTCTTTGGTGAACATCCTCACCGGGGAGATCCCACAAGAGGAAGCCTTGAAGCCTGTTTATTCGCTTCCTGGTGATATTCAGAATTACGCTTTCATAAGGCTAGTGAAGAAGGCTCTTCTCGAAGGCGAGATCGATGATATCGTCCCAAAGAAATACAGAGAGAAATATCGTCTCTTGCCTCTTAAGGAAGCTTATCGCCTGGTGCACACTCCAAGGAGTTTTGCCGATATCCATCAAGGCATGAGAACCCTCAAATACCAAGAGGCTCTTCTTTTTGAAATCAAGAACCAGGAAGTGCGTGCCCAGAACAAAGCTTTACGCAAAGACAGAAGGCGCCAAATCAACCGCGAAAAACTAAATATCTTCGTCAAATCCCTGCCGTATTCACTTTCTAGCGACCAGCAAAAGGCCCTTGATGAATGCGTCAATGACATGGATAAACAGAGTGTTATGTACCGCCTTCTTCAGGGTGATGTAGGCACTGGTAAGACCCTTGTTGCCGCCCTTTGTGGGTATGCCAATTACACGAGAAGTGAGCAAACAGCTCTCCTTGCTCCGACTGACTCTTTGGCAAGGCAGCATTACGAAACCCTCAAGAAACTTTTCGAAGGCACTCATGTCAATGTCGGTCTCCTTGTCGGGGCAATGGAACCAAGCGAAAAGAGAGCAACTCTCCAAGACCTTGAAGATGGCACAATCGATATCGTTGTTGGAACTCACGCCCTTTTCTCCAAAGGTGTCACATATGCCTATCTCGGATTAGCCATCATCGATGAGCAACATAAGTTCGGCGTTAACCAAAGAACCCTCCTTCTCGATAAGGGCGAGCACGCCGATCTTTTGCTTATGAGTGCAACCCCGATCCCTCGCACTCTCACGATGACCATCTATGGCGATCTTGATATCTCAACTCTAACTGAGTTCCCGCAGGGAAAACGAAACGTCAAAACCATTTTGACCAAGAGAGGGGACAAGAAAGTTGCTGCTCTTTGTGAGAAGTCACTCGAAGAGAAGAAACGCATCTACGTTGTCGTTCCTCAAATCGAAGGAGGGGAGGACAAAGATGTCACTTCCGTCAAAACGGTATACGAAAGATACAAGAAATACTATGGCGACAAAGTCGTCATGATGCATGGCCAGATGAGCGAAGAAGAAAAGAATGTCGCCATTCTCGCTTTCAAGAGCGGTATTTGCCCAATCTTAGTTGCAACCTCACTCATTGAGGTTGGCATCGACGTCAAAGAAGCAAACCTCATGATCGTCTATTCGCCATCTCATTTCTCGCTCTCTAGCCTCCATCAGTTACGTGGCAGAGTAGGGCGAGATGGCTCGCCTGCGTCATTCGTTCTCTTTGGAGAAGGCGATGATGAAGAAAATGAGAAGCTGTCGGTTCTTTTGAGGAGCGACGATGGCTTTGAGATTGCGGAGATGGACCTCAAATTACGTGGTCCTGGAGAGCTTATGGGAACCCGTCAATCGGGCCTTCCATCTTTCCTTGTGGCGAACATCATCAGCGACTTCAAGATCTTCGAATGTGCGCGTGACGACGCCAAAGAAATTATCAAGGACGCTAAGTCCATTGATAACGTCATCATCATGAATGAAGTGAAGAAGTCATTAGGCGACTTCCGATTATCCTAGAATAGTATTTGGTTGATAGTTATACTAACTATCGAAGCAGAGGTTTTTCACTATGAAGAAAATTGTTGTTGATATGATGGGAAGCGACTTAGGCAGCGTTGCTACCAAAGAAGGTGTTTCCCTTTTCCACGAAAAGCATCCAGATGTCGAGCTCATCCTTGTTGGCAAGGAAGCCGAGCTCAAAGATATGACCTTCGCCAAGATCGTCAATGCCGATGACGTCGTTGAGATGACCTGTGGCGCCCTTGAAGTCATTAGACGCAAAGGCTCATCCATGGTCATTGCTTTAAATACTGCCAAAGAAGAGAATGCTGATGGCATTATCTCCGCCGGTGCGACTGGCGCCTTCCTTAGCGCAGCCACCCTCATCCTCAAGAAGATCCCAGGCGTTCAGCGTCCTGCTTTAGTTACTGCTTTCCCTCAGCTTGAAGGAAACGGATACACCACCCTTCTTGATGTCGGTGCCTCTAACACCAACACCCCAGAGGAATTAGCCCAGTTCGCCTTTATGGGAACTTGCTACTCTAGAGCGGTCTACGGCATCAAAGAACCACGCGTCTGCTTGCTTAGCAATGGCAGTGAGGAAGGCAAAGGCTCCCCAGTTGGAAAAGATGCCTACCAACTCCTAAAAGAAATGAAAAACATCAATTTTGCCGGGAATATTGAAGGCGATAAGCTCCTCAAAGGCTTAGCTGATGTCGTCGTTAGCGACGGCTATACTGGCAACGTCATGCTTAAGACCACCGAAGGAACCGCCAAAGGAATGGGCAAACTCCTCAAGCAAGGATTCATGTCCAAACTCCGTTGCAAGATCGGTTATCTCTTCGCAAAGCCAGCCGTTAAGCTTCTCACCGACAAACTTGATCCAAGCAACGTCGGTGGAGCCATGCTCATG
>JAFXLR010000019.1 GCA_017531065.1 Bacilli bacterium | reverse complement strand
CCTGAACGCTTGGACGTTGGGTAGCAATGACGAGGTGAATGCCAGCGGCACGGGCCTTTTGAGCCAAACGGACCACCGCTTCGCCGATGTTCTTGCAGGTATCTGAAAGGTCGGCGTACTCATCAATGAATACGGAGATAAATGGGAGTTTCTTTAGGCCGTTCTTTGGAGCGTAGAAGCTATTGAAGGCGCGGATGTCACGGACCTCGGCAAGCTCAAAGAGCCTGTAGCGGCGTTCCATCTCCTCAATGAGTTTATCCATACAGACCTTAGCTTCGCTAGGTTCTTTGATGATTGGGCAAAGAAGATGAGGGAGATCCTTGTATTTGGACATCTCAACACGCTTAGGATCGACAAGGACGATCTTGCAGTCCTCAGGTCTATTTCTCATGATAAGCGACATGATGAGACCGTGCATGAAGATGGATTTACCTGAACCAGTCGTACCTGAGACGAGAAGGTGAGGAAATTTGCTTAAGTCTGAGCAGATGCATTCGCCAGAGATGTTCATACCGAAAGGAACATACATGTTCGCGGATGGATCGGTTGGCATGCTTTCGATCATTTCTTTCAAGGAAACGATGGTCGTTTTGAGGTTAGCGATCTCTAAACCGGAGGTTACTTTGCCTCTGACGACTTCCTCGAAACGGACGGCCACGCCGTTAAGACGCATGGAGATGTCTTTCATGTAACGTCCGATGGAGGAAACAGAAACGCCGGTGTCAGGCTGGATATCGTAACGGGTGACGGATGGACCGACGGTGAAGCCAACCGCTTGCGCGCCTACGCCAAGGTTAGCGAAGGTTTGGTTGATGATATTGACCGTGTTCTGGCAATCAGCCTGGATTTGCTCGGCATTTTGGTCATTCGAATAGGTCTTAAGGAGGTCGAGTCCTGGGAAAGTGTAATCCGGGAGCGGAGTGGCTTTCTCAGCGTGGAGCTCACGGAGCTTCCTCTCGAATGGCGAAAGCTCTGGGGTTGGGTCGGGCTCTGGCTCAGGTGCTGGTTCTGGCTCCTTGACCACATTGACGACAGGAACAGGAGCAGGCTCTGGCTCTGGCTCATTTTCTTCATAGGCTGGGTATTCTGGGGCAATCGGCTCGACTGGCTCAGAAACATATGGCAAAGGTTCTTCTTCGTAGGCGGCATGTCCTCCTGCCAAAGGCTCTTCAGGTGCTTCAAAGGCTGGGATTGGCTCTTCCACTCTGGTTGGTTCTGGCTCTGGTTCGATTGGCGCGCTGATGATTGACTCACCGTATGTAGGCGCAATCGGCTCTTCGAGAGGCTCTTTGACCTCATTAGGAACGGCAAAAGAAACAGGTTTTGCTGGTTCTTTTTTCGGTTCTGGGGTTATTGCGGCTGGTTTTGGTTTTGGTGTTTCTGGGACGCCGGAATCAAAAGAGAAAACGGCTGCCCTTAGACCGCTTCTGGACATATTGCTAGAAGAGAAGGAACTTGGTCTTTCGTAAGGGGTCTCCACTTCTTTTGGGGTTGGGTATTGGCTAGCTGGACGAGAATGGTTATCAGCGGCTCTCGATGGGAGAGGAGTTTCTTGAACTGGGGCTCTGGCCGGTTCTTCTTGGATGATGTTCTGCGCTTCAGGGTTAAAGGTCAGTTGTGGCGCGCCGAAAGGCGAATTGTTTGGACTACCATCGTGATTTGCGCCATAGGAGAGACCATTAGCGGCCATGCTGGCTTTCTCTTCTTCGAAGCGGGCAAGGGCTTCGGCTCTTTGTTTCTCGATTTCTTTCTGGCTCTTTCTCTTGGCGCTAGCCTGGCCAATCTTTCTAGATATGAAGCCAATAAGGACGAAGAGAGGCCTCCAGAACATGACGATCGCTCCACCACAAAGGAAGAGGACGGCGAGGAGGAGAGGAAAGAAATCAAGTCCGCCTTTGAAAGCGTTCGTGATGCTGCCAAAGAGAATGCCGCTAGCGAGTCTCGCATCTCCGATGAGGATAGCGTCTTGCGCATTCCAAATCTCTTGGAAGACAGGATTGAGGTCATCAAGCGCCCCTGTGCCTGCGGCAATGAAGCCCATGAGGAATCCAAAGCCGATCCAGAAAAGGAAGGCGCCAAGGTAGAAATTCCAGCCTAAGACCGCCCCTAACCTGCCTTTTATGGCAAGGGTAAGGCCGACCGCAGCAAATAAGACCAACGAATAGTAATAGAAAGCGTAGCCGAAAAGATAAACCATCCCGAAGGTTATTGGGAAGAGCTTGGTGAAAGGCGCCAAGAAGAAGATGACGCTAAGAAGGAAAACCATCACTCCGATGGCTTGGAGAATATTCTTTTTCGTAAAACTGCGTTTTTCTTTCATGAAGGATTAGATTTCGACGATTACTGGGATGAGGAGAGGCTCTTTGCCAGTCATACGCCTGATGGCGCGAGCGCAACGTTCGTGGCAGACTTCCTTGATCGTGTCGAAGGTGTCGTTGTTTCCAAGGCCCTCTTCTAAAGAAGCCATGAAGATCTTGGTGACGTCACGAAGTAAGACTTCGCCATCGCGGGCGAAGACGATGCCGCGAGCCTGGACGTCAGGTCCTGCCACCACTTGACGGGTTTCTTTGGAAACGGTGACGGAGATAATGACAACACCCTGGGAGAGTTTCTCACGGTCTTCGATGACGGCGTGGCTGACGTCGCCAACGCCAATGCCATCAATCATGATGTCGCCATGGACGATGTTCTCTTGGAGCATATGTCCGCCAGTCTCATCAAAGAGGAGCGACATGCCATTCTCGAGAAGGAAGATGTTCCTATGGGTAAGGCCAGTTCCGGTGTTCATCGCGACCTTGGCGTTATTGAGAAGGTCTTTGAAGAAGCCCTTAACTGGGACGTAATACTTCGGACGGAAGAGGGAAATCATCATCTTGAGGTCTTCCTCGGAAGCGTGCATCTTGCGGAATTCTTTCTTGGTGATGTTATAGACGTTGCAGCCCGAACGATAGAGCTCGTCGAGGGCGTCGGTCGCCTCAAGTTCCTCATTGTCATCAGCTGGGACGGCGTTGATGAAGAGATCGCTTTCTTTGAGGTGGATAGGTCTCCCACCTTCAGTCTGGCCAGCGGCCAAAAGGGCGATCTTGTGATATATCTTCGGATGGTATCCGAGCATCAAGACGATGATGTCTTGGTCACGGTAACGGTTGATATCGTCGACAGAACCGAAGTTTTCCCTTGGGATCAAAAGCTGACCGCATTCCTGCATGGCCTTGATAGTTTCGGTTGTGTCGTCATCGTAAGGGATGATTTTCTTTTTGGTTTCGATGGCGAGACTGATGACTTCGTCAATGTTATAGAAGTTAAGGGAATAGAGGGCGATGAAGACGCGGCCCGTCGAATTCTCAACCTGTCTTTCGATAAGAGGTTTGAGTTTGTATTTTGGAGCGGTATAACCGGTTCTTTCGGCATAAATCGATGGGGTTAAGAGCGCCAAAGTTGGGTTCTTCTCGGCAATCGCTGAAAGCGAGGCCATATCCCCAAGGTAATTCTGGGTGGCGTTGTTCTCGACGACATAGTCGCTTGTGAAGACGATGTTGCCATAGCTTGTGTTGATGGCGATGCCGCTAGAAAGAGCGATGTTGTGCGAGGTTTGGAAGAAAGAGATCTCACGTCCCGCCACTTTGAAGGTGGAGCTAGGATCGACCTCATGGAAATCGAAAATCGAGCTATCGACGCCGACATGCCTAAGGAAATTACGCATCATGGCGAGGGTAACCTTGGAACCATAGACTGGGGCCGGTGCGTCTTTATAGAAATAGGCTAAGCCACCGATTTCGTCATCGTGGCCGTGTGGGAGGAAATAGGCTTTGACCCTTTCCTTGTTTTCGATGAGATAGGAGAAATTAGGGATGATATAGTCGATGCCAGGTGTCGTTCTATCAGGGAAACGAAGTCCGCTTCCAATAACAAAAATGTCACCATTGATGTCGATGGTGTAACAGGATTTGCCTCTTTCATCTAGGCCGCCTAAAGCGACAATTCTGATTCTATCGTTCATGCTCGAAAAATCTCCTACGCATATTATACCCAAGCGCGCACAAAGTGGCACAGGCAATTTCGGAAAATTGTATTAAAAAAGGCGCTTTTTTTAGCGCCTTAATTTTACACGTCCTTAAATCTTCTCCATGTTGCGGCAAGCAACGACGTCGACTCCAGTGCCCGCAACGTCCTTGAGGATAACGTCGCCAATATGGACAGGAGCCTTGATTTCGACCTTGTTGATTGACGACATAATTTCGAAGATTTTGCCCTTTGGAATTGGGTCTTTTGTCTTGACTGGGCAAAGAGGCAATTCGGCGTTTTCGATACGCACGGTTGAGGTCACGACACGGGTTGGGTTTGTGACTTCTTGTTTGCCATAGACTGCGCCTCTAGGACAGAAGTTCCCGGTGACGTTAAGATCTTTGTCGACATGGAGATGGCAACCACGTGGACAGACGATGCAAATCAAATCTCTCTCTTCCATATTACATCTCCTTTGCCACCATCTTAATGGTGATTGGTGAGATCTCATCAACGAGCTTCTCCCTAGGAAGCTTCTGAATTTCCATTTCGCTAGGGATTATCGCGGTTTTGAGAACTTTCTTGATGACGTTTCCATTCTGTTCGTATTGGATGTAGACGTTTTTTGAAGGCTTACGGACGCGGAACTTGAAAGTGATGCTTTCTAGGCTCTCATCCAAGGCAACTTTTCCAGGGACGACGTAGCCGATTCCATCCCCTGCGATGACCTCGATTTCTGAGGTGGCTTTCTTCTCCTCGCCTTTGAGATAGATCGCGGCGTTCTTGCCAGCTTCCCTAGCTTCTTCGACGACGTTGTCGACAAGGTCATGGACATGGAGAACGTTGCCGCAGGAGAAGATTCCTGGGATGCATGTTTCGAGTTTATCGTTGACTAAAGAACCACGGCTTCTGGAGGTTGGGATTCCAAGGTGATTCAAGAGGTCGTTATTTGGGAGAAGACCGATGGAAAGGATGAGGGTATCGACCTCGAATTCCTTCTCGGTTCCTGGGATTGGCTGCATCTTCTCGTCCACTTTCGAAAGGACGATTTTCTCTAATCTGCCTTTACCGATGACTTTGCTGACGGTGTGGCTGAGATAAAGAGGGATGCCATAGTCCTCTAAGCACTGGACCATGTTTCTATTGAGGCCGTTTGACCAAGCGCAGATCTCAGCGACGCCAAGGACTTTGGCACCTTCTAGGGTGAGGCGTCTGGCCATGATAAGGCCGATATCGCCTGAGCCAAGGATGAAGACCTTCTTACCGGTCATATAACCATATTCATTAAGGAAAAGCTGAGCCTGACCTGCGGTCAAGACGCCGGCTGGACGATCGCCAGGGATGCCGATGGCCCCTGCATTTCTTTCATAGCAGCCCGCAGCCATGACGATGGCTTTGGCCTGGACCATGACGACGCCGTCATCCTTTGAGGTATAGGTGATGACTTTGTCTTTGCTGATATCAGTGACGAAGGAATGGAGTTTGAATT
>JAFXLR010000146.1 GCA_017531065.1 Bacilli bacterium | reverse complement strand
CTCATTGCCCTGAATGCGGTGGGATCATCAAACCTGACGTTGTCCTCTATGAAGAGCCCCTCAATGAAGATGTGGTGGAATCCGCCCTTACGGAGCTAAGGTTCGCTAACTTCCTCATCGTCGGAGGAACATCTCTTAACGTCTATCCAGCCGCCGGCATGATCGACTATTTCCAAGGAGGGCATACTCTTTTAATCAACAAAGAGCCAACCCCAAGGGATTCCTTCTTTGAGTACGTCATCCATGACGATATCGGCAAAGTACTAGAGGAGCTTCTTTCATGAGTCATCCTTTCAAACACCTAAGAACAATCCTAAAGCACCGCCACCAAGTCATCAGAAACGGCTGACACCTTGGCATCTTTTGGCATTGCCTCAAACATGACCTCAGCAAATTCGGGAGAACCGAGTTCAAAGTGGGCTCCACCTACTATGTAGGCACCCATTCCCCAATCTACGAAGAACGTCTCCGTAATGGTTATTTCTCCAGCGCTTGCCAGCATCACACAAGAAGGAACAAACACCACTGGGAATACTGGACCGACTTCTTCAAAGGAAGGATCATCGCCAAAAACATGCCGTATAAATACGCTCTCGAATATGTCGCGGACACTCTAAGCGCCTCCAAAACATACGATCCGAAAAACTTCAAAGGCTCTACGACCTTGGAGTATTTTAACCGTAACTGCCCTCATTATTACTTGACCGATACCACTGAGGAATTCATCAGATGGTGCCTCACCGAATACGCCGAAAACGGTTGGAAGAATCTTAAAAAGAGGAACACCAAAAAGGTCTATGATGAGATCGAAGCAAAGTATCCGAAGACCAAGATATTCGACGTCATGAAATCCGTCGGAGATTTGCCTCTTCTAAAAGAAGGTATATAATCAGCGCTATGGCAAACAAAAATAAAACCATCGTCATCGGCGTAGGTAGACTCGGAAGCGGTATCGCCAACCGTGCCGCCGCCAAAGGTCAGGACGTCATCGTCGTCGACCCAAACCCAAAAGCCTTCTATGGCCTTGATGACACATTCAGCGGCTTCAAAGTGAACGCCGATTCCACAGACATGTTCGCTCTTGAGGAGCATTGCGATATCAAGACGGCAGGGCAGGTCGTTATTGTCACTGGTGATGATAACGTCAACCTTTTCCTCGCCTATGTCTGCTCGCTTGTCTATGCCGTCCCACGCACCATCGTGCGTTTCGATGACCCAGATAAAGGCGCCCTCGTCGAAGGCCTACAGAACGTCAAAGCAATCTACCCATTCGACCTTACCTTGGTCAAATATAACGAAATCGAACAGGATGAGAGGAAATAAAGCATGCACATCGTAATCGCTAACGGCGACTCAGATGCCGCCTACATCATCGACATGTTCAACACGAAGGAAAACCGCCTTACCGTCATCAATGGTAGCGAAGCGGTGGCCCAGACCCTCATGGAAAGAAAGCACGTCGCCGTCACGATCGGCGATCCATGGCATAACGCCATCCTTGAGGCAGCTCGCGTTTATGACGCCGATATTTTCATTTCCCTTTGCAAAAAGGACACCGATAACTTCGCCTCTTGCCTCATGGCAAAGAGGAACTTCCACATCAAGAAGTGCATCTGCGCCGTCTCAAACCCAGCAAACGTTGACCTTTATAAGAAGCTTGGCATCGATGTCGTCATCTCTTCGACTTACCTCCTTGCCAAATCCATCAAAAACGAATCCAACGCGGAATCCCTCATCAAGTCGCTCTCTCTCGACAATGAGAAGATCGTCATGATCGAGGCCACCCTCCTTCCGAAATACTGGATCTGCGACCAAGCCATCAAAGATATGGGCTTCCCGAAGAACGCTTCGATCGCCTATGTCGTCCGTAACTATAACTTCATCATTCCTAACGGCGACCTCGTCCTCCGTCCGATGGACACCCTTGTCGTCGCCTGCGCCAAAGAGAACGAAGTGGAGATCCTTCGCTTCTTAAAGAGGCAGAAGTCCATGGTTGAAGAAAAACCAGAAGAACCTGCTGCCGAAGTCAAAGAAGAGAAGAAATCCCGCAGAAGGAAAAAACAAGATTAAGGCACCAATATGAAAAAAGCACCGGCAAAAGGATTCCGACTGATATTCGGTTATCTTGGCCTTTTCCTCGCGTTTGAGGGGGTCGTCATCCTTTTTCCATTGCTCACCCTCATCTTCTATCCAGGTGAGTGGAAGGTCCTTCTCGACTTCATCGTTCCTGCCGTTATCGATATCGGAGTCGGCATCCTTCTATACAAGCTCCTCGTAGCCGGAAGAGAGAAACTCCGTTTCCGTCCGAAAGAAGACGCGGTCCTTCTTGTCCTTATCTGGATCGGCGCCATCCTTTCTGGCGCGATGCCGTTCTTCTTGACCAGGTTCTCCTGGCTCAACTTCGGAGATGCCTCCGCCAATCTCAACATGTCCTTCTCTGAGTGCTTCTTTGAGGCAACCTCAGGATTCACGACCACCGGTCTCACCCTTTTCCCAAAGAGCGCTTATCTCGATGGCGTGGCCAGCAGCCCATTAGGAGTGGATTCCTGCTCCGCTTATGGTTATTCCCATGTCTTCCTTTTCCATCGTGCCTTTATGCAATTCATCGGAGGCGTCGGTCTTGTCCTTCTCCTTACCTCGATCATCGCCAGCAGGCAGAACTTCAAACTCTACTTCGCTGAAGGCCATAACGACCAGATCGTCCCTAACTTAGCCAAATCCGCGAAGATCATCTTCCTTGTCTATGCCGGATGGGTCGCTGCAGGCTCATTAGGCTTATGGCTCGCTGGCATGCCTCCGTTTGAGGCGGTCTGCACATCCATGAGCTGCTTAGGAACAGGAGGCTTCTCCACGAGGTCGGAGTCCATCTATTTCTTCTGTCAGAATATGCCGCTTGGTGAGATCAACAATCTCTCCTATACGGTCACTAACAGCTTAGGCATCGAGATCATCACCTGCGTCCTTATGCTTGCCGGTGCGACGAGCCTTGTCCTTCACACCTTTGCGTTAAGAGGCAAACTCAAAGACTTCTTCTGCGACATCGAGATCGTCTTGACTGGCGCTCTCCTCGTCGTCGGCATCCTTATCTGCTCCCTCTCGATGACATATCTCTATAACGAAGGCGAAGGACTCGATTTCCTTTCCTCCCTTAGATATGGCACCTATTTCACAATCACGTCCTTGACCACCTCAGGATTTGCGAACTTCCCATCCATCCTTAAGCTCGGTCCGGTTTGCTTCTTCCTTGGCTGGGTCTTCATGACCATCGGTGGTGGAATGGGTTCGACCGCAGGTGGCATCAAGCAGTACCGTATCGGCATCCTTGGCAAGGAATTCTATTGGTTCCTTAGATACCATGACACCTCAGATAGAACCATCTCTCCTCGCGTCGTCAGGCGTTTAGGCGTCCTCAAAGAAGTGGATGAAGCTTCAGTTAAAGAAGCGAGAAACTATACCCTTCTCGTCTTAATCGTCGCGGTAGTGGGAGGAATGACCTTGATGTTCTTGCCTCCTCTCCCAGGACTCAACCAGGCAGAATGGTTCCAGCGCTGCTTCTATGAATTCATGAACGGATTCACCTCGGAAGGCATGTCCATGATGGATTATGTCGGATATAAGGTTGCTCATCCGCTTGCCTACAACGGCTTCATCTGGGTTGAGACGATGGCCATGTTCTTCGGACGTCTAGAGATCCTTCCTATCATCTTCGCTTTATGGAGATTCATCATCGATCCAATCCGCGAAGCGAGGCTCAATTCCAAAAAAGCCCGTCCATCTTTGGATTAATCATTCTTTCTTCTTGTCGCTAATCTTCACGAGGGTTATAATAACGCTCGCCTGAATTAGGCCGTAGGGGCGTGGTTCAGTGGTAGAACAGAGGTCTCCAAAACCTTTGATGAGGGTTCGATTCCTTCCGCCCCTGCCAGATAATTAATACGTTCTTGATACAATCGTCAGGAACGTTTTTTCTTGATAATGCCGATGATATGCGGGTTTTCCTGTTTTCATCAAAAGCGAAAACCCCGTCATCGATAAAATCGGATGCAAAACTTGACTAATTAAGGTTTAAATTCACACATGGTTAAGCCTCATTGACGCACGGAAGCGGCCCATAGACGCACGGAAGGGTTTCCATTTGCGCACGGCGGCAGAGATTGCGGCTGATCAACAAGACAAACGGCATCTGAAAAACTATAATTATTGGCGTTGAAAAGAGTTGGCACCACCCAGGGACGTTTGGTCCCTTTATGGCTGCTGACGCTTTGAAGCAATTAGGTTAGAGAAAGAAAATGGGCAGCAAGAATCCAATCGAAGGAAGATCCAAAAAGCAAATCGATCTTATTTTGAGTTGGTATTTCACGTACGATGTGGTGGCCCTGATCTGCGGGGTCGTCTGCTTCGTGACCATTTTCCTTGCATTTGTGCCTGGGTCACTATGGCCGAAAATCGTGTTTCCGTGCGCTTTTGCTGTCCCGGTCATCATTCGCTCCATCTTGACCATCAAATTGAAGACGAAGTTGTATCAAAACGAAACCGTGACTATTTCTGTCAAGAATCCGAGAGCCAAGGTGGTAAGGACGCATCAAGGAGGCGACGTCTATCAATTGAAGGGCCTTAGGATAACGGGCGAGGTGGACGGCAGGGTTGTCTCCTTTTTCGAATATCCTCTTAAGGAATCGTCGACCGCCTTTTTTCGCGAGGAGAAGCGAATCAACAATTTAGAAACCATTGAGCTGAGAGTCGTTAAGGGGACGCACGTCATTGATAACTTCTATCAAGAACAGAAGCGCAAGGCGAAAACCGCGGTATCGACTTACAAGAACTTTACAACGGGGAAGGAAAAGAAATTCAAGTTCGCTCCGATGGAGATTGAGAAGGAGGATCTCTCCCTCTTCCTTGGCTTGTTCTCCCTTTATGAGGAGCTCTATCTCCTAGGTCTATCGGAATCTTATGTAGTTGTTAAACTGTCCGTGTCTGGCAAGGAGGAAGAACGCTACTTGACCATAGACAAAATGGCAATCGACGACGTTGACAAATCCATGGAATGGCTCGAAAACAATGGTTTTATCGTAGACGGCGTTGCCAAACTGCTTGCGATAATGGACATGAATGATCCGAGCGGTTTCTTTGCGGAACTCAGCGGGCTCAAATAAACCGAGCAGCTCATAACTGTTTGTTTATAGGAAAAAGCTGAAAACATTCGATAACATCGGCTATATGCAAGAGGAAGAAGGTTGTATTAAAAACATCTTCTTTAACCACTATCAAATAAGACCTTTCGGGGGTCTTTTTTGTTAAGCAGGGGCTCTTTATACAAAACGGATAACGAAAAAAACATTTTAACTCACTATAGATATAAGTGAGGGGTTTCCCCGAATCGTCGTTCAGGAGAAAGAAAATGGGAAACAAGTTTGAGATAGTCAGGTTTCAGCATGACAACGTAGTACTCGATGTTAGTGTCTCTCCTTCAGAGGAGACTGTTTGGCTTAGGATGGAGGAAATGGCTTTGCTCTTTGGAGTTAAAAGACCTGCGATTGTGAAGCACGTTTCAAATATCTTGTCTGATGGCGAACTCGATGTGTCAACTTGTTCCGTTTTGGAACAGGTTCAAACCGAGGGGACGCG